>NZ_JBQDYF010000004.1:0-239307 GCF_052044135.1 Salinisphaera sp. RV14 | reverse complement strand
AACTGGAAGCTTTGTTGCCATGGCATCTGCATGCACAGGATTTAGCCATGAACCTCGCGGCCTGTGAATGATGGGGTTTGTGGATCGCTTACCCAGCATTGGAGCTGGACAACGGCATGCTACTCACGGAAAGCATAGCCATCATGCAATACCTCGCCTTGCTGAGCGAGGAACAAAACCTCATCGCTCCGCTGACCAGTTTTGATTTCTTCAAACAAGAGGAGTGGCTGGCCTTCATTAGTTCTGAGTTGCACAAGATGTTCAGCCCATGGCTTTTCCATCCTGAATACGGATCGGATGCCCAACGGGTCGCCACGCAGAAAATATATGCGCGATTCAATTACATCGATGCTCATCTCGCGGAAAGCAGCTATCTGGTCGGCGACCAATTCTCCTTATGCGACATCTACCTGTTCACGATTGCGCGTTGGTCGAGTCTGTTTGAGATCAACCTTGCTCCCTACCCTCGACTTCCGACTTATCTGGAGCGAATTGCAAAACGCCCGGCAGTACAAGCGGCAATAGAGACGGAAAGTCCGAGAATTGACAAATCATCGCCCCGAACCTGGAGCGGGCAGGATGCGAGCGACTTGATGGGCTAAGCGGCGCGCGACATACCGCCCGTTTCATACACGACAGAGCATCCCTGAAGTACCCGGGAGAGCTTGGGGTCGGTCGCCAGAGGGCAAGTCTATGCACACGTCATTTGTTTCGTGGTCGCATTTTAGAGAATGAGTAGACTTGACCCCGTATCACTCCGTATTCGCCTTATTGCCTGGCCGCCCACATCGCCAGCCGATGTTGGATCGCTTTCTGCGACACCTGCTCTTCCGGCAAAGGCTGAATAACGCCGTCGTGCACCAGCAATCGGTAGATGTATTCCAACTTATCGGTCGCGGAATCGGTGGGCTCGAATTCAACGACGCCGCGCTCCTCGCCATACGCCACGCCTAACGCGAGTGCTTTCTTGACGAGTTCCTTTTCGTTCTTGAGCTTTTTCATACCGTGCTCTTTGCGTTGATGTATCGACGATACGCGACGTACGTCACTGTGTGGCACCGCCGTATTTAATAGACCGACTTGTTGTCGTAGTGGCCGCCGAATTCCCGCTGCTGATTTCGGCCCACCACCGCTCACCGCTTGTTCCACCCATGCTTGGCGCCGATCGTCTAGACGCCGGTCCCGGCACGTCTGCACTGGCGTTATACCCATCAATGCCTAGCTCTCCAACCGCTTGATAATGCGGCTGATCCGCGAATAATGCAGCCCGAAATGCTGGCCGATCTCCTGCATGGTGTAGCCACCCGAGGCATAGGCAGCGGCGATCGCGGCATCACGCGAGTCGGCCTCCTTTTCGTAGTCGCCAATCGGGCGCGCCCGACCGGCACGCTGGGCCCTCGGCACCTCGCCCAGTCGCCGATTCGAGGGCTCGATGCGGGCGCGCATGGCGTCAACGAACGATTCGTCCCCCAAAAACACCTGATTCGCCAATGCATCCCAAGGCGGCGGCACGCCACGCCCTTCGCTGACAAAGCGGCGATACGCCCGCTGCGCCTCGCGCACCTGCGTGCCGAATGCCGACAGAACCCATTCCGTCGTCAGCCATTCCGGGATGGCCTCGCGGCCGGCAGTCGCTCGGTAACTGCTCCAGGGCCAGTCGCCGGCGCTTCGCACCATGTCGGCGCGGACGGGATTCAAGACGATATAGCGCGCCACTTCCAGAAGATACGACGCCTTCTGCACCAATATCGCCTTATAGCGGCCTTGGAACAGATGCCCGACCCGACGATGGCGACGATTGCTGTACTGGGTATATACCCCGTTGAGCTGCCGCATGCCCTGGGCGAGATTGCCGTCCGGCGTTTCGATCAGCAGATGATAGTGATTGCTCATCAAGCAATAAGCGTGAACCAGCCAGTTGAAGCGCCGCGCTACGCTCGCCAGCACGTTCAAGAAGGCGACGCGATCCTCGTCGTCCTCGTAAATAGCTTCCCGGCGATCACCACGCGAGGTGACGTGATAGAGCGCGCCGGCGAACTCGAGTCTTAAGGGTCTGGCCATGCGATCACACTACTCGGGTCCGGGCAAAAGGCACGACCTCACCCCGGCCTTGGGTTCGTCACCCCGCACTGGGTTTTATCCAGGACTGAACAGCCGGGCCGGGTCGCCTCGGCTACGACCCGGCTTAATAATTGGAGTGGCAACGTTGTTGTACCAGTTCAGCGAACCGTCGAACCGCCACTAACTTGCTCGATACGCTGATCGACGCGCTACTGAATCGCATGCAGCACTTGAACTGATCATTGGTCGAAAAAAGTTTGCCAGGTGCAAAAGAAATACCAACGGACAGAGCATCATCGAGGAGATCCGCCGTATCGGTTTGGATTGGAAGTTCGACCCATAACAAATAACCGCCGCAGGGCCTACTTATACGGGTACCGCGAGGGAAGTGATCGTGAATACTCCGCGCTAGCAAAGAAGTGCGTCTATCGTATTCGACCGAGATGTTGTTATAGAAGCGATCCAGAGCCACACGTGAAAGAACGTCTACGCTGATTAGTTGCCCGTGCGTATCGACGCATAGGTTCTGCGAATACTGGCGACGGCGCACTTCTGCCGATCGCTGTTTGGGCAGGACGAGCCAGCCTAGGCCGAAGCTCGATCCAAACGCCTGCATCAAAGATCCGCAGTGATAAATGAAGCCGTCATCGTCCCAAGCCTTTATGGCCAGGGGACGACGGTTCTGATCTCGGAAACAGCCGAATGCATCGTTCTCGATAACAGGTATCTCGTAGCGCTTCGCAGCTTGCACTATTTGCTGTTTACATTGATCGAACATACAAAAACCCATCGGGTTGTTGTAGTTCGGAATAACGACGAATGCTCGGACATCCCATTGTTGGCATGCCAACTCGATCGCGTTCATCGAAATGCCGTACCCGGGATCGGTTGGGATCGGCAAGGCACGTAAACCGAGCTGTTCGATCAATTCGAGTACACCGTAATCCGTCGGCGATTCGACGGCGACGACATCGCCCGGCTGAGTCAGCATGTCCAATGCGAGGAACATAGCCGATTGAGAACCGGACGTGATCACGACCTCCTCGGGTGCTACTCGACAGCCGTCTAGGCACATCCGTTGTGCGATCAATCGTCGAAGTTCTTCTGAGCCTGGCGGAAAAATTGGTTCGACCGAAGTGAGCCGTTTTTCTCGCCAAACTCGCTTGCTCGATTTCTCGAGCTCGCGGGCAAGCGTTAGGTCAGCCGCCGGTTTGGCCGTCGCGAGATCGATTATTCCGGTTTGGTTCGCCATCTCGAATAGCCTGAGATGACCTGCGCTGCTGTGCACGGATACCGGGCCAGCCCCGCTTCTGCCAGCTATAGGGGCAGCGGCCGGCGAGCCTGTTTGATTTACGTAATAGCCGGATCGGTCTAACGCCTTGACCAGACCACGCTGCTCCAACTCTCTGTAAGTTCGAACACCGCTCGACATGCTGACCTGATGCTGCTCACAGAAAGCGCGGAGCGACGGCAGACGATCGCCGGGTTTGTACGCCCCGTTTTCGATCTGCATCGCAACTGTGTCGGCCAGCTTCTTATAAAGCCTTGTCTGCATCGCTTAACGGCCTCACTGGGAGGAGTACAGATCGTACCCAGAGGCCATTGTTCCCTACAAATAGATCTCCTGTGTGTCTGTATATGACACGTGAAGGCAACCAAGATTGGACACGTCTTCACGATTGACTATGGCGCTTGAGATAGATGTCACTAATCCGTTGGCATCCGGGTGGATCGATTTTTCGGAGAACGTTATGTATCAGTCGTTGTTCAGGGAAAAAGTCGACTTGTTGAAAGAAAGTGGCGAATATCGCGTGTTCCGGCGTATCGACCGGCGCTGCGGTGAATATCCCACTTGCTATATGGGAGGCGACAAACCCGGCCAGGGAGTCGTCTGGTGCAGTAACGACTACTTGAATATGTCTCAGCACCCGGACGTGCTTGACGCGATGTTCGCAGCGTTGCGGACTCACGGAGCTGGATCCGGTGGTTCTCGCAATATTGGTGGAACACATGGGTTCTTCGACGAACTCGAAGAATCACTCGCCGAATGGCACGGTAAAGAATCCGCGCTTGTTTTCCCAACCGGCTTTTCTTCGAATGACGCGACGCTCCAGTGTCTGCTACGGATAATTCCAAACTGTCACGTCTTTTCTGACGCGAGCAACCACGCATCGATCATCAATGGTATTCGTGGCACGAAAGCAACTTGTCATGTCTTCGCTCATAATGACGTCAGCGACCTTGAAGCAAAATTATCCGCAATTCCGCTCGATACACCGAAGATCGTTGTGTTCGAGTCCGTGTATTCCATGGACGGCGACATCGCACCGATCTCGGAGATTGTCGATCTGGCAGAGCAGCACAATGCACTGACCTATCTCGATGAAGTCCATGCTGTCGGTATGTACGGCCCGCGCGGTTCGGGACTGGCGGCGAAGCTCGGCATCGACCACCGAATCGATATAATCCAAGGCACGATGGCAAAAGCGGTGGGTATCATCGGCGGCTATATTGCCAGCCGGGAAACCATCACCGATGCCGTCCGCTCGTATTGTACCGGCTTTATTTTCACTACAGCCTTGCGACCCGCCGTTGTAGCAGGCTGCTCAGCTAGCATCAGCCACCTTAAGCGATCGGCAACCGAGCGTAGCGAGCTGGCAAGAAAGACATCGCTGCTACGTGATTGTCTAGCGCGTTCTGCGATTCCGGTCATGGCCTGTTCCGAGACGCATATATTGCCGGTACCGGTACGCGATGCGAAGAAATGCACACTTGCCGCCAATTATCTGGCCGACGAACACGGTATTTATATACAACCCATCAATTCGCCGACGGTACCGCAGGGTACCGAGCGCTTCAGGGTCAACGTAACGCCTTGTCACACCTATGAACATATCGAGGCACTATCGAAGGCGCTCGCCGATACATTCGAGGTTTTCGAAATCACTCGATCGCGCGGCCGGCCATCCCGCGAAGAGGCAATTTCGGCATGAGCTCGCAGGCGAACGAATCGAGTCAGGTCATCGTGGAACGCGCCCGGCTTTCAGATGTGCACGCGTTAATCGTTCTCAGGTCGGTTCTGCTTTCGAGCGGCGACTCGCAGTATGCATCGCGAAACGAGCTAGACGAATCCACTTGGCGTCGCGCTTATACCAATTGGCTTGACCATGCGATCACCACGGCGGATGACGAGTCAAAAATTTGCGTTGCGCGTCTATCGCCCGACAGCCCACCTGTAGGTAGTGCGATCGGTTTGGTAAACCGCCGCGTGCCTGGCGTTCATTGCCCAAGTGGACGTATTGGCTGGATTCAGACGGTAGTTGTATCGGCCGAAAATCGAGGCCGCGGTATCGGGTCGAGGATGATTGAGTCGCTGCTCTCGTGGTTTCACGCCCAAGAGATTGGCGAAGTCATGCTCGAAACAACGCCGGATGCCCGATCGGTCTATAGCAGCTTGGGCTTCGATCCAAGTGGCGAAGAGCTCCTTTACCATCACTGTGAATCGGGCAACTAGCTATGCGCATACTGATTATCGGCCTGGGCTACGCCGGTCGAAGGTTCCTCGGATGCTTTCACTCGATAAGCCAAATCCGTGTATCGGCCGGACACCCGCCGCTCTCCGTAGCGGCGGTAAACCGGTCGCCGATCGAGGACGCACTCCGGTCATACAGCTCAATTCCGAACGCGCTCAAGCAGTTTGCACCAGATATCGTCGTTGTATCCGCCTCCGATGGTCAGCACTTCAATGTGCTGCGTGAGCTTGATGGGTATTCCGGCTTCGTAATCTGCGAAAAGCCGCTGGTGAACTATCACGACGATCTTTTCCAGATCGCTCACTTCATGCGCCATACCAGCGGGTTCTGCCTGGACCTCGTCGAACGATATTCGGATGTGACATCCGAACTTTCGGCGTTTGCACAAAACAACAATCTTGAGCTCGCTCGTGCGCACTTCATTTGGGGAAAAGATCGAATCAATGACCACCGCAGTACGAGCGGAGCCGTAAGCGAAATCATTCACCCATTAGATCTTGTCGAGCACGTTGTTAGTAAGTCGAACACGCTGAGCTTCAGGAATTCCGTAGGTATGCGATCCGACTTTTCAATATCCGGCGATCGCATACTCGATAGCCTGTTCGTGACCACCAACCTTGGGCGCGCTGTAGTAAGCGGATACAGCAGCTTCGTGAATATCGAGCGTCAAAGAACGCTGGATTTCATTTTCATTAGCGCGGATGGCCGAAATGTCTTCGCGCGAGCCGAGTTCGATACACCGGCTTGGGACTACGACGCCTTGCGTATCTGGAACCCTGATGCCGCCGAGTCCTCTCTGCTCGATCTACGAACCGATCACGGAAGGTCGAGCATGCAGATGGCGACCATAGCGAAGCTATCTCGGCTTGTACAAGACGTGTTGGCATTCGTCGAGAACGGCAAACAACCGACAATCCCGTTCTGCTGCGCAGAAGACTCGATCAGGCTCCAACAGCTTCTCAACGTAATGGAGTTACGTGCCAAAACCCCCGCTGCCTACCAGATACGCGGCTTCCGCGAACCACTTAGCCCGGAATATAGATCAGCTGAATCGCTAGGCTGAACAGGAGACAATCATAATGAGCTTGTTTCTCTTATCCACAGCCATGTTCGCTCTTGGCATGGATGCTTATGTGCTGGCTGGTCTAGTCCCAGATATCGCTCGTAGTCTCGACGTTGCCGAAGGATCGGCAGCTCAGGTTGTCACAGCTTTCACGCTATCTTATGCAATTGCGGCGCCCGTACTTGCGGCGTCGCTTGCGGGGAAGTCCGTCAAACGAATTCTCAGCCTTGCGATGGCATTGTTCGTCACCGGCAATCTCATATCAGTGTTTGCGAGCGATTACTGGATCCTAATAGCGTCGCGTTGTGTCGCAGGTGTTGGCGCCGGAACGTTTGCACCTGTGGCAGCAGCCACGGCGGGAAGCCTCGTGCCGAAGGAAAAGAAAGGGCGTGCGCTCGGCGTGATACTTGGCGGTATGGGTACCGGAACTGTGATCGGCGTACCGGTCGGTATTCAGATTGCGAATGTTGCTGGTTGGCAACTCACGCTGCTGGTTGTGGCGATCATCGCAACAGCAGCGATCGTTGGCATTCTATCCAGACTGCCAGCCGTGGACGTCGCGCCCCCGCCATCTTTGAACGCAAGGTTGCAAATGCTCACCAATCCGCGCGTTGCAGTCGTCGTGACCGTTACGCTTTTTACGGCTATAGCGAGTCTCGGCTTATATACATTCATGGCCCCCGTGCTGGCCGCTCTTAGCATGAATCTCGATTCGTCACTTTATTTCTGGGCATGGGGCATCGGCGGTGTTGTTGGTGCGTTCAGCGTCGGTCACGTGATTGACCATAGTGGGCGGCCGGGCATCGTCTTGCTTTGCATATTGATCGCCCTGGTTGCGGCGATCACGCTTCTACCAGTCTCAGCAAGTGCCCCGGCTGCCTTATCTTTCGTTCCGATCCTGATATGGGGTGCGATGGGGTGGTCGTCCCTCGCACCTCAACAACATGTCTTGCTCGATCTTCAACCTGAGCATGGTTCGATTGCAGTAGCGTTGAACAGCTCGGCAAACTATTTAGGAAGTGCTATCGGGACGATGGTCGGCGGAGCGATCATAACTACTCAAGCCGCGTCAGCCGGCTCACTACCAGAGTTCGCGGCGATTGCAGGACTTGTGGCTATCGTCTTACAAGCGATTATCGTTATTACCCAACTCAACACACAACGTAGCTCGACAGACGCGACAACACGGTAGAACCCTTGCGACACTTGCAATGCTGAAACCAATTAAGCCAATCGGCGCTCCCACCGGGCTATCCGTTGGCTACACGCCGGTCACAATCGGCTGACCGGAATTCAGTCGGAGTTCGCCGCAACCGCAAAGGAGATGGCATGGAAAAACAAGAGATGACACGAGCCATTTTGGACGCCAAAAAAGCCAAAGCCATGCGCTGGAGCGAGATTGCCGATTAGATCGGCATGGCACCGGTCCGGGAGCAATAGGGTCAGGTCTTGCGTTGTGCGCACAACGCAAGACCTGACCCCATACTTCCTTGTTCGGCCAGCTTGCGGCGGACATAGCGAGCCAGCGGTAAATGACCGGCTCGACGCCGATGCCGTGGCGTTGCACGCTTATGCGCTGCAATGGCTTCAGCCGTGCCGTACCAGTAGTTGCTATAGCGCGGCGCATTGCGTCTGAACTCGCGGGAGATGGTCGTGTGGTGGCGTTCCAACCGGCGACCAATCGCCCGAAAGCTCCAACCCATTTGCCGAAGATAAAAGATGGCAACGCGCTCTTGCGCGTTAATATGACCACAGGACATGAGTGGCTCCCGGTGGAGTGGGGTTTGTTTGACGATAGGCACGCTATCACCCCCACTCATGTCCTTCTCGATCTGTAACACCCTACCCGGCGCGCTTTGGAGTGGAATCCGCCGGGTCCGGGCAAAAGGCAAGACCTGACCCCATCGGTGCTCGTGAACCAGCCAGTTGACGCGCCGCGCTACGCTTGCCAGCACGTTCAAGAAGGCGACGCAATCCTCCTCATCGTCTTCGTAAATAGCTTCCCGGCGATCACCACGCGAGGTGACGTGATACAGCGCGCCGGCGAATTCGAGTCGTAAGGGTCTGGCCATGGGGTCACACTACTCGGGTTCGGGCAAAAGGCAAGACCTGACCCCGAGCGCCCGCAGGAGTGACCCGACTGGTCCCATCGGTTTCCTCGGCTTGGACAAAAGGGAAGACCTGCCCCCATCGCCTCGCATAACACAAGACGTGCCCCACCTTCACGTTCACAGTATTTATCTGCTATGCCTTTTCTTTTTTCTTGGACTGGAACGACCAACACGGCGAGAAGGCCGCTTTACCCGCGAAGTCAGATCAATATTCATCTGCGCGGACATCTTTATGCCGAGCTCCGAACACAATTGCTGCTTTTCTCCAAACTCGGTATCAAACATGTATAAATAATCGAGCACAAGCTCTTTTAAGAGAAGGTCTCCTAATACGTTCCCCCTCAATTCGTGATTTAGCTCTCGGATCTTTTCTATCGGCGACCCCATAGGGTTTTCCAATCGAATAGCCAAATCGACAAGCTTAGTGGCTACAGACTCGCGCTCCAGCAAGACTTTACGATATGTCGCCTGAAGCTTCTTACTACCAACCGATCTCGAAATGCGCTTGATAAAGCCAAAACAAGCCATCGATGAGAGCCGAAATACCAGCTTACGCGCGAGATCCGCAGCGTCATCGCGATCAGTTATCCCTTTTTCTTCCAGTATAACGCGAATGCTATTAACAACCCCGTCTAAATCGCTCAAGACTGCCTCGAAAAAACCAGTTAGCGAGCGCAAACCTAACTCGTAAGCATTCTTCCCAATCTCGACTTTTGTCGTTGCTTCGAGAGAGCCATGATAATTTTTTAGAATCTGTCCTAATATATCGATCTCTTTAAAAGCAATGTTCACTTTCGAAACAAAGTCCAACTCCGGCACTTCATCTTCCAGCCTTGCCTGCAAATCATCTGATGGCTCTATACGTGCTTTTTCACGCGATTCGACCTTATCTCTTTTATGAAGCCTCTCGGATCTTTTCTCCTCCACATCGCCGTCTTCCAGTGCGATCTCTGGAGCCTTGTTTATCAGATTATTAATCGGTTCAAAATCAGAGTCGAGATTAGCAGGCTCCAAATGGCCAAAAAGCTGGTTCGCGGAAGCGTTGATTTGCTCCAAAACGAAAGGGTCATTCGAATGATGGACCAGGAACATGAGAATGTTGGCAAATTCCAGCACGTGAGGCCTATCACACATGCGTGTAATGGCCTCCCTAACGTCGCCCTCATGCAAACGACTTGCAAAATATTTAGATATAAAGAAATAAAATATATACTCATATTTATATCTAAATAACCCTACAGATTTCTCTAATATGTCTGCCTTAATTAAAATATCTATCAATTTTTCAAATGAAATATTGACATCGTATTTTTCACAGTGATTTCTATGAAATTCCTCAAGACGTTCAGACGATATTTCACGATTAACTGAGCGAAAAAAACTAAAAGAAAGCTCAGTCATATACTTGTGATACGTATTCAGATCATCGGGAGAAAGCGCCGCCTTACGCAAGGACTGCGTTAAAAGAAACTCATAATAGTGACCATACGCACTTCCCTGCAGCTGGTGTGGGAGACTCGCCTCACCGCTCTGCAGAATTATAAGCAAGAAGAGTGGATAAGCTGGAACAAAGCTAGTTCCCAAGAGGGTATTTACTAAGGCCGCCGACTCGTCTCTAAGCTCCTGGGCCTCTCGAGTAGATAAACTATCTTCGCGCCCTATAGCATTCCATTTATGAATCAGCTCGTCCCTTTTCTTATGCCCGAACTGCAATATCTTATATTGCTTTATATCAGAAAACCCTGGATACAAAGAGAGATACTTTGAAAGAAGCGCCTCAGTCCGAAATCCAGTACTTTCAGTCACTATGAGCGTAAAAAACCTACCCTGTAAAAAGTTTAAAACTTTCGCTAGCGCTTCTTCGTTCAGTTTTGAATGGTCAATATCATCTACAAGAATTACTTTGCTATTGGGCTCCAGCCTTTCGTAAACATCATCCGTATCAAATTCGTATGTCTGAGCAAAACTTTGATAAACATAACGAAAGATACTTTCCGGAGACGTATTTTTAATACTCTCCCCAGAAATTATTACTGGAACCAACCCGGATCTATAATAAGACTTGAACAGCTGGCGCAATAAGGAAGTCTTTCCCGACCGGTCTGAACCGCTGATGACCGAAGCTTTAGCAAATTCGATGGAAGTCAGGCGCTGCGCTGGGACGATGTCCTGATCTTCGGAACTTGGGTCTTTATTATTTCTTTTTAAATCTGGAAAAACATAAAGATCGTCGATCGCAAGAATAGACGATCTCGGATGCGTAAAATTGGCGCCAGGCTTTTCCAGCTCTTTCAGGACCTCTGGCTTTATATCCGGAAGACCACATGACTTAGACTTCGACGCAAAAAAATCCCATACTCTGGCGCCACCACAAGTACGAAAGCCTAAGCCGCTGCTCCATTTCAATTCATCAAGAAGTATCCGGCTATTGTCGACATCTATATCTAACAGCTGAAAGCTGCCTAGCTCTTTAGCACCGTGCTCCTGAACAACTTGCCCGTCCAGCCAAAAAGTACTGGTGGCCGGCTTGATCTCAGCCCGCGAAGCATCTCCCTGGTGCTCATGCCCGGTAACCACGAGATCATGATGAGCTTCAAGAAATTGAGCGAGAGCGCGACTTGTTTCAGGCTTAAACCAGTTTAAAGGATGATGAATAAGTCCAATTGAAAGATCCGAATCGGGAACCTCGAAGGACTCACGCATCAACTCTACCGGAAAATCTAGCGCCCCGGCAGTTTCGTTTAATGAAGACATCCAAGCGCTATTATACGCACTTACGGCAATCTTTTTAGAATTTATTTCTATTTCATAAAGCGAAACCAGAGAGTTAGAAACTTTCTGGCATCCAGCCGGAGAAACCAGGTCCCGAAACTCACCAAAGTTATCGAGAACCGAGCAGCAATGATCCACAAATGACCAATCTATAGCTAGCTCACCGCTCCGCGCGTCACGACAGTTTTTGGTTAGATGTTTTCTAACAGAGTCTTCATTCTTAAAATCGCAATCGTGATTCCCTGGACAAGGAATCACGTAAGTTTGGCATTTTTTTATTTCTTGAACCTTGCTTTCTATCTCCTCCAATACCGAAAGCATTAAATCAAACTGAATCGCAAGTCCTGAAAAAGCGATATCGCCATTCAAAATCAGTATTAAAGCACCGTTCTCCGGCGCTTTCGATGCTATAGCTTTTGCCAGTTCAGATTTATTCTGATTAAAGGTATCGCTTGAATTCAATATATGGATATCACCAAGCTGAACGGCAACTATTCCCATTGTGTCCCCCCTAAAAAAGCGGGCTAGAAGCCCGCTTTAAAGTTTCTAAATCAATCCCAGCTCAAAGCCCCACCCGTCTGGTACTCGATAACCCGAGTCTCAAAGAAGTTCTTCTCTTTGTTGAGATCCATCATCTCGCTCATCCACGGAAACGGATTCTCCGCACCGGGATACAGCTCAGCCAGGCCGATCTGCGAGCAACGCCGGTTGGCGATGAACTTCATATACTCGTCGAACATGCTGGCGTTCAAGCCGAGCACGCCGCGGGGCATGGTGTCGTGGGCGGATTCGATCTCGAGGTGCATGGCCTCGTCGATCATGGTGCGGGCTTCTTCCTGAAAGGCCTCGGACCAGAGGTGCGGGTTTTCGATCTTGATCTGGTTGATGACGTCGATGCCGAAGTTCAGGTGCATGGACTCATCACGCATGATGTATTGCACCTGCTCGGCGGTGCCGGTCATCTTGTTGCGGCGACCGAAGGAGAGGAACTGCACGAAGCCGGCATAGAACCAGATGCCTTCGAACACGCAGTAGAAGGCGATGAGGTCGCGCAGGAATTTCTGGTCGTTCTCGGGGGTGCCGGTCTTGAAGTTCGGGTCGGACAGGCTCTGGGTGTACTTCAGGGCCCAGGCGGCCTTGTTATGCACGCTGGGGAGCTCGCGGTACATGTTGTAGATCTCGCCCTCGTCGAGGTTGAGGCTCTCCACAATGTACTGGAAGCAGTGGCCGTGCACGGCTTCCTCGAAGGCCTGGCGCAGCAGGTACTGGCGGCACTCGGGGTTGGTGAGGTGCCGGAAGATGCCCAGCACGATGTTGTTGGCCACCAACGACTCGGAAGACGAGAAGAAGCCGAAGCCGCGCTTGAGGATGAGGCGCTCGTCGTCGGTCAGGCCGTTCGGATCGTTCCAGGTGGCGATGTCGGCCGCCATGTTCACTTCCTGCGGCATCCAGTGGTTGGCGCAGGCGTTGAGGTATTTGTCCCAGGCCCAGGTGTACTTGAAGGGCACGAGCTGGTTGACGTCGGCGCGGCAGTTGATGATCTGCTTTTCGTCGACGGACACGCGGTTGCCGCCGAGCTCGACCTGTTCCAGGCCGGTGACGCCATCGGCATGGCCCGGCTGCGGGGCTTCGGTTTCACGCTCGAGCGCGAACGGATCCGGGCTGGCGCCGGCCGGGTTCGGGTTGGACGTGGAACCGGCCTTGTGCGCGTCGCGGTTCGGAATACCCTGGCGCGGGGTGTCTTCGAAGTCGAGCATGGTGTTGTCCTGGTTGCTTTGCTTCGTTAAAAAGCGTTGTTCTGTTTCAGGCGGTCAGCGTGGGCGAGAAAAACGTCCGCAAATGAACGCGAGGCAGGCAAATCAAAGAAAACGGTTTACTGCGTTGTCTTTACATCTGCGTAAATCTGCGTAGATCTGCGGACGAATGTCTTTGCCTTTGCTCTGGCTTTACTGGCAGGCCTCGCAATCCGGATCGTCGATGGCACAAGCCATGGGCGCGGTGGGTGCAGCGGCCGGGGCTGGCGCGGTACTCGTCGCCGAGGCGCGCGCACCGCCGTTGCCATTAGCCGAAATCCCGCCGCCATTGGCTGCCGAGCCGCCGTTCGCGGCGCCGGAGCCACCATGGCCGCCACCGGAGCCCTTGCCCGCGTTGGCCACTGCGTTCAGCCGATGATCGCTGATGGTGGACTTCTCGGTGTGCGTGGCACCCATGGTGCGCAGGTAGTAGGTGGTCTTCAGCCCCTTCTTCCACGCCAGCTTGTACAGTTCATCGAGCTTGCGGCCGGACGGTTCGGCCATGTAGAGGTTCAGGCTCTGGGCCTGATCCAGCCACTTCTGGCGCCGCGAGCCGGATTCCACCAGCCAGCGCGGGTCGATCTCGAAGGCGCATTTGTAGAGCACCTTAAGCTCGTCCGGGATACGGTCGATCGCCTGCACGGAGCCGTCGTAGTACTTGAGGTCGTTGGCCATGACCGCGTCCCACAGGCCGAGGTTCTTGAGGTCTTCGACCAGGTACGGGTTGGCCACGGTGAACTCGCCCGACAGGTTCGATTTGACGTACAGGTTCTGGTACGTCGGCTCGATCGACTGGCTCACACCGGTGATGTTGGCGATGGTCGCCGTCGGGGCGATGGCCATGCAGTTGGAATTGCGCATGCCGACTTGCTGGATGCGGGTGCGCAGGGTTTCCCAATCCAGCGTCTGGCTCTCGTCCTGGTCCAGGTATAGTTCTCCGCTTGGGGCCTCGCCGCGGTTCTCGCGCAGCAGCTGGATGGAATCGATCGGCAGGATGCCCTGATCCCACAGGCTGCCCTTGAACGAGCTGTAGGCGCCGCGCTCTTCGGCCAGGTTGGTGGAAGCCTGGATGGCGTAGTAGCTGATCTGCTCCATGGAGCGATCGGCGAACTCGACGGCCTCTTCCGACTCGTACGGCAGCTTGAGCTTGTACAGCGCGTCCTGGAAGCCCATCAGGCCCATGCCGACCGGGCGGTGCCGCAGGTTGGAATCGCGCGCGGTCTTCACGCTGTAGTAGTTGTACTCGATGACGTTGTCGAGCATGCGCATCGCGGTGTTGATGGTGCGCTCGAGCTTCTCGGTATTCAGCTGAGGATTGCCGTTTGCATCTGGCTCGATATGCTGCGGCAGGTTCACCGAACCCAGGTTGCAGACCGCGATCTCCTTGCCCGGCGAGGTGTTGAGCGTGATCTCGGTGCACAGGTTGGAGCTGTGTACCACGCCCTTGTGCTGCTGCGGGCTGCGCAGGTTGCACGGGTCCTTGAAGGTGAACCACGGGTGGCCCGTTTCGAACAGCATGGACAGCATCTTGCGCCACAGGGTGACGGCCGGAAGCGTCTTGGTGTTGGTGATCTCGCCGGCCTCGGCCTTGGCTTCATAGCCGGCGTAGGCCTGCTCGAATGCCTTGCCGGTCAGATCGTGCAGTTCGGGCACGTCGTCGGGCGAGAACAGCGTCCAGTTTTCGTCGTTCAGCACCCGCTTGACGAACAGATCCGGGATCCAGTTCGCGGTGTTCATGTCGTGGCAGCGGCGGCGATCGTCGCCGGTGTTCTTGCGCAGGTCGAGGAATTCCTCGATGTCCTTGTGCCAGGTTTCCAGATAGGCACAGACCGCGCCCTTCCGTTTTCCGCCCTGATTCACTGCTACGGCCGTGTCGTTGACCACCTTCAGGAACGGCACAACGCCCTGGCTCTTGCCGTTGGTGCCCTTGATGTGGGCGCCCATGGCGCGGACGTTGGTCCAGTCGTTGCCCAGGCCGCCGGCGAATTTGGACAGCAGCGCGTTGTCCTGCACGGCTTCGTAGATGCCGTGCAGATCGTCGTCGACCGACGTCAGGTAGCAGGAGGACAGCTGCGGGCGCAGGGTGCCGGAGTTGAACAGCGTCGGCGTGGACGACATGAAGTCGAAGCTCGACAGCAGCTTGTAGAACTCGATCGCTTTTTCTTCGCGCTCAATCTCGTTGATCGCCAGGCCCATCGCCACGCGCATGAAAAACGCCTGCGGCAGCTCGAAGCGCTTGGAATCGTAATGGATGAAGTAGCGGTCGTAGAGCGTCTGCAGGCCGAGATAGGTGAACTCGAGATCGCGATCGGCAATCAGCGCGTTGCCGAGCATGTCCAGGTCGTACTCGCCCAGCCGCGGGTCGAGCAGTTCGTGATGCACGCCGCGGGCAATGAAGTCCTTGAAATAGGCGGTATAGCCTTCGCGCATCTCGGCGTGGGTGGCATACACCACCTCGCCTTCGGCCAGGAAGGTCAGCGCTTCGTGGCGCAGCTTGTCCATCAGCAGGCGCGCGGCCACCGAGCCATAGTTGGGCTCGGCTTCCAGGCGCTGGCGCGCGGACAGGATCAGCGCGGTGGACAGCTCGTCTTCGGTGATGCCGTCGTAGGCGTTTTTCAGCGTATCGGCCAGCACGGTGTCGGCGGTGACGCCGTCGATGCCTTCGCAGGCCTCAGTGATCACGCGCGTCAGGCGATCGCGATCGAGTTCGGCGGTGGCCCCGTTGTTGAAGGTGACCTGGATCTCGCGGGCGGCGGCCGGGGCGTCGATCGCGCCCGTTTCGGCCTGCTTGGCCGCTCGCTCGCGGGCGCGCTCCTCGCGATAGAGCACGTAGGAACGCGCCACCTTGTGCTCGCCGAAGCGCATCAGCGCCAGCTCGACGTAATCCTGGATGTCCTCGATGTGCACCGCGCCGCCGCCCGGCAGGCTGCGGGTCACCCCCTGGACCACCTGTTCGGTGATGTCCTTGACGGTCTGGCGGATGCGCGAGGAGGCCGCGCCCTGCTGGCCTTCCACGTCGATGAACGCCTTGGTCACGGCGAGCTCGATCTTGGAGGCATCGAACGGCGTGACCTTGCCATTGCGCCGAATCACTTTGTAAGCGCCGGGCTTGGTGGCCTCGATGGCCGCGCCGTAGCTCTGCCCGCCCGCGGTCTCGCCGTGCTGCTGGCGCGCTTCGCCGCGCTCGGAAATCTCTGCCTGTGCCATGTCGTCTCCGCGCTGGTTGGCTGCGTTGCGCCGCAACGCGCCGTGAAAGAGTCTTGCCCTCGACGCGGTGGACAGCCGGAAACCGCGTCGTTGGACAAACAAGATACCCCACTAGATACTGTGGTCAAGAACCCGTTTTGGGGCCCCAAATCACTACATGTTGTGTAGTTGCGGTGAACAAGCCGTGCACAACGCTGTGGATAAATCGTGGGATAAATGCCGCGATGCGCCGGTAAACAAGGCTTTGCCGCGCTGGTTAACGATTCGCCGACACGCCCCGGCCTCGGCGCGGCCTTGTGTCTTCACGGCCCGGCGCACGCCCGGCCCGCACCGCCCCCCGAAAGCCGCCACGCCACGGCATGCCTTGACCGCCAAGCGCTTGCGACTGTCGGAAAAGATGACGATTGTTTTTGTTGTGATCGAAGCCGTTTTCGATAGCTTCGGCCAAATTCCCCGCGGCCTTGCGCGGTCCGTAATGACGACGACACCGAGACAGGCGACAATACCGGCATGGACGTGATTGTGATTCGCCACGGCATTGCCCTGGATCGCGACGAAGCCCACAGCATGGGATTGTCCGACGACGAGCGCCCGCTCACCGCGCATGGCGAGCGGCGCACGCGCGCGGCCGCCGCCGGCCTGCGCGCGGCGCTGGCCGATATGCCCATCGACGCCATCCTGACCAGCCCGTTGCTGCGCGCGCGCCAGACCGCCGAGATCCTGGCCGGCTATCTGGACGACCCGCCGGTGGACGAGGCCGAGGTGCTCGCCCCGCCGGTGGACATGGAAGCGCTGGACGACTGGCTGCACACCCATTTCGGCGAGCACCGCGTGATGCTGGTGGGCCACGAGCCGGATCTGGCGACCTGGGTATCCTGGAGCCTGACGCGCCGGCGCGACCGGCTGCTGGCCTTCAAGAAGGCCGGCGCAGCCTTGCTGGAATTCCCCGGCGCGCCCGACGGCGGCACCGGCACCCTGCGCTGGTTGTTGACGGCGAAGCAGTTGCGCGCCCTGGGCTAACAAGCCGATTCAGCGCCCTATTCCGGCGCTTTTTCGCGCCATGCGGGGTTGCGTCGATCGGGGTTGCCGCCCTATACGGCCACCCCGAACAGCAGACCCGCGACCGAGGTCACGCCCATCGCGATCGCGCCCCAGAGCGTCACCCGCGCCACCGACTTGAACATGGGCGCGCCGCCGGCCCGGGCCGACAATGCGCCCAGCACCATCAAGGCCAGCAGCACGCTGATCGAGACGGCCGGCAGAACCGCCGCGCGGCTGACGACGAGCACCACGATCAATGGCACCGCGGCGCCCACGACAAACGACGCCGCCGATGCCAGCGCCGCCTGCAGCGGGCGCGCCGCGGTATTGTCCGACAGACCCAGTTCGTCGCGGGCATGCGCGCCCAGCGCGTCGTGGGCCATCAGCGCGCTGGCCACCTGCGCGGCCAGTGGCTCGTCGAGACCGCGTTCGATGTAAATCCCCTTGAGCTCGGCGTGCTCGGCCTCCGGATGCGCTTCGATCTCGCGCTGCTCCATCGCCAGGTCGGCGCGCTCGGTGTCGGACTGCGAACTGACCGAGACATATTCGCCGGCCGCCATCGACAACGCGCCGGCCACCAGCCCGGCAATGCCGGCCAGCATTACGCTCTTGGCGTCCGCCTGGCCGGCGGCCACGCCGAGCACCAGACTGGACACCGATACGATGCCGTCGTTCGCGCCGAGTACCGAGGCGCGCAGCCATCCCAGCCGATGACTGTTGTGATGTTCATGATGCCGCTGGTGGCGATGACTCGTCATGTTCCCTCTCGTGCGCCGGGTTCCAAACAGCAAGCCGGGGTGCGGCTCGCCCCACAGGCCGGCGTTTTAACACAGCTTTTTTACCGGTGTTTGAGCCGTTCTGATTCTTATTAACAGTCCACCCCGACCGCCCGCGAAACCGCCGTGCCGGACCGGCGCCCGCCAGCGCGCTGAAGCGAGCGCACGCAATCGCTTGGGGCCAGCATCTCGGTTTTGTTCGCGGCCGAATGATAGGATCACGGCCATTGCAAGGCCGGTCGAACCGGACATATGACCACGACCGTACAAGGCCACCCGCGCGCCCCGACCGATTACGACTGGCTCGTCATCGGCGGCGGCCCGCACGGCCGCTTCATCGCCGCCTCGATCGCACAGGCCGCGCCCGCGGCCCGGCTCGCCGTGGTCGATCCGATGCCGGCGATGGCCGCCTGGCGGGCCCGGGCCGCGGCCTGTGGCATGCGCTACCTGCGCTCTTCCAACGCGCATCATCTCGGCGCGCGGGCCGACAGCCTGCGGCGTTTCGCCGCCGCGCGCGGCTACGACGAAGCCCACGCACTCGGCTACTACCGCCGCCCGTCACTGGCCCTGTTCGACGCCCATGCCCGGGCCGAACTGGGCACACCGCGGCATATACCGCGCGGCGCGCGGCGCCTGAGCCGCGAACACGGGGCCTGGCGGGTCGAACTCGACCACGCTGCCCCGACGGCCCGACGCGTCGTGCTGGCAACCGGCCCGAACCGCCCGTATCGTCCGGCCGGGCTCGAAGCGGCCGAACATGTCTTCGATCCGCATTTCGCGCTCGGCGCCCCCGGCCGGGCCACGGTAATCGTGGGGGGCGGCATCACCGGCGCCCAGCTCGCCCTGCGGGCCATCGGCGCCGGGCATCGCGTGTGCTGGCTCACGCGCCAGCCGCCGGTGCGCGCGGATTTCGATTCCGACCCGTGCTATGCCGGCCCGCGCTGCCTGGCACCGTTCGCCGAGGCCTCGTGGGCCCAGCGCACGGCATTGCTCGCCCAGGCACGGCAACCCGGCACGCTGCCGCCGGATATTTACAGCGCCATCACATCGGCCTTGGCCAGCGGCGCGCTCGCCTGGCGACGGGGCGAACCAACGCGGCGGTGTGCAGCCGGCGTGATGCTGGCCGACGGCCGTCGCATCGACGCCGAGCGCGTGATCCTGGCCACCGGCTTCGTCCATCGGCCCGATGCCGACAGCGTGCTGGGCCGGGCGGTCGCGGATTTCGATCTGGCCACCGATGCCGCCGGCCATCTGCATCTCGACCGCGAGCTGGCGGTAGCACCCGGCCTGCACGTCGCCGGGCGCCCGGCCAGCCTGCAGCTCGGGCCGATGGCCGGCAATATCAAGGGCGCGCGCCTGGCCGGGCGCGTTCTGGCTACGCTGGCAGGGCGCACGAAGAGCCCTGCCCCGATGGCGGCCGCCGTTTCCTGAGCGCTCATCCCGGAGAATATTTGTGTCTGATGCCCTGACCGCCTTCGTCCAACACTACGGTCTGCTGGCCGTCTTCGTGTTGAGCGCGCTGGAATCCGCCTGTATCCCGATCCCGAGCGAACTCGTGGTGCCGGCCGCGGGATTTCTCGCATTCCAGGGCGCGCTGTCGCTGTGGGGCGTGGTCGCGGCGGCCACCCTCGGCAACGTGGCGGGCAGCTGGATCGCCTATGTCGTGGGCCGCCGGGGCGGCCGGCCGCTGATCCGGCGCTACGGCCGCTATATATGGCTCAACGAACGACATCTGGAGCGCGCCGAAGACTGGTTCGCGCACTACGGTGAGGTCACGGTGTTCGTGACCCGCCTGCTGCCGGCCTTCCGGACCTTCATCTCGCTGCCGGCCGGTATCGGCGAGATGCCGCTGGGCCGCTTCCTGCTGTATTCCCTGCTCGGCTCACTGCCGTGGAATCTGGCGCTGGCCGTGGCCGGCTACGAATTCGGCGCGCACTGGGGCGCGATCGAGCATTATCTCAAGCCGTTGTCGTATCTGTGCGCGGCCGCCTTCCTGATCGTCGTCATCTGGTTCTGGCTCGGGGCGCGGCGCGCCCGGCGGTAGATCAAACCCCGGGCGGCAGGCGCTGCTTCGAGCCGGCACTGGCGGGCGCGCCATCCACCCGATCACGGTGCGCCCTATACGGCGGCGCGGCGATCAGTCCAGCAGCGACGGGGCTTCCTTGATGTAGTCGCGGCGTTTTTGCGTGGCCTCACCGGTGAGCACGAAACCCTGCAGCCGACCGTCGCCGTCGACAAAGCGCCCCTCCACCGCCGTGCCATCACGCTCGATCTGCCATTCGCCGTGCGGGTCGACCGGCGGGTAAACGATCACCGGGCAGACGTGGGTCTTGATGATGATCGGCAACGTCGGATACTTGACCCGCCCGGGCTCGTCGTCCGCGCCCGCGGCCAACGTCTTGCCGAGGACGCGCGCGCACTGCATGAGCGGGCCGACGTAAGGCCGCCAGTGGCCGTCGACCTCGGCGCAGTCGCCGAGCGCGTAGATATCGGGATCCGAGGTGACCAGCGTGCGATCCACCACGATGCCGCGGTCGACCTCGAGCCCGGCCGCCTCGGCCAGCGCGGTGCCGGCCCTGAGGCCGACCGCCGAGAGCACGACATCGGCATTGATCTGCGAATCGTCGTCGAGCACGACATGGTAGCGATCGTCGTCCCCCTGATGCACACCGGTGGCCGCGTGCCCCAGATGCCAATCGACCCCGGCGTGGGCCAGCGCGGTCCTGACCGCCTCGCCCGCGGCTTTCGGCACGAGCTGGGCGAGCGGCCAGTCGGCCGGATCGGCCACCGAGACCTTGTAACCGTACTGGATGAGGTCGTTGGCGAACTCACAGCCGATCAACCCGGCGCCGAGAATCGCCACGTGCGAGCCCGCCTCCAGATTGTCGCGAAACGCGCGATAATCCATCAGGTTATTGACCTTGTGGACGCGGTCCGCCGCATCGCCGGCCAGGTTCAGCACGATCGGATCGGCGCCCCAGGCCAGCACCAGCCTGGAATAGGTCAGCGTCTCGCTGGCCAGTTGCACCTGATGCGCCTCGCGGTCGATGGCCTCGACCTGTTCATGGGTACGCACGGTAACATCGAGCATCGCGGCCATTTCCTCGACCGTCTTCTGCACCAGTTCGGGCGCCCCCTTGTCCTTGGCATGGGCCTCGGAGATATCGGGCTTGTAGTAGCTCGCCCCATCGTCGCGGGTGATGAGAACCACCGGCGTGGCGGTATCGTGCTTGCGGAATTCCCGGGCCACGCTGTAGCCGGCCAGTCCGGTGCCGATGATGATGATCGGGTCCATGCGCTCGTGCCTCTTTGACGTTCAGGGTCTGCACGCCCCGCCAGGCGCCGGGCGCCCGGTGGGGCCAACAGCCCGTGGAATGGCGTGTGTCGTCGGTGCCGCGGGCCGGCGCGCAACGCTCACGCGACGCATCGCGCGATGCGTCAGTCGACTTCCATCATTTCGAAGTCGTCCTTGGGCGCACCGCAATCGGGGCAGGTCCAGTCGTCGGGGATGTCTTCCCACTTGGTGCCGGGCGCGATTCCCTCGTCCGGAATGCCCTCGGCTTCGTCGTATTCGAATCCGCAGACGATGCATTGCCACTTCTTCATTGCTCGCTCTCGCTAGACCATGGTGATCAAAAAACGGGCGCTGCCGGGAGGCAGCGCCCTTTGAAACTACGCTCAAGGCTACCAAAACACCGCCGCGGCGGCGATGCAGGCCGTCGTCACGGCGACGCCAGCGGCGGCGGATACCGGGCCAGGAGCCGGTCGCGATGGCGCGGATCGAGATTGGCCCGCCGAATGTCGCCGCCGTAATGACTGGCCACGCGCGGATCCATGACGCGATACCAGAGCCACGGCACATAGGCGAGCACGATCATGCCGGCATACCCCGTGGGCAGCTCAGGGGCCTCGTCGAAATGCCGCAACGACTGATAGCGCCGGGTCGGATGGGCGTGATGATCGGAATGCCGCTGCAGATGGAACAGGAAGATGTTGGTCACGATGTGGTCGTTGTTCCAGGAATGCTCCGGCCGGCAGCGCTGGTAGCGCCCGTTGGCGTCCTTCTGGCGCAGCAGGCCGTAGTGCTCGCAGTAGTTGACGGCCTCCAGCAGCGAGGCGCCGAGCACGGCCTGCACGATCAGAAACGGCAACAGCTGAATGCCGAATGCCGCCATCATCGCGATCCAGAGCACGGCCGTCATGCCCCAGGACTGCAGCACTTCGTTGCGCGGCGACCACGTCGAAAGCCCCTTGCGCGCCAGCCGGCGCTTCTCGATATGCCAGGCCGAACGCGCGCTGCCGAGCACGGTGCGCGGCAGGAATCGCCAGAACGATTCGCCCATGCGCGCACTGGCCGGGTCTTCCGGTGTGGCCACGCGGCTGTGGTGGCCGAAGTTGTGCTCGACATAAAAATGGCCGTAGGCCACCGGCGCGAGTGCAATCCTGGCCAGCCAGCTCTCGATCACCGTGTTTTTGTGTCCGAGTTCATGGGCCGTGTTGATGGAAATGCCCGACAGCATGCCGATGGTCGAGACGAACCCCAGCCACTGCCCGATCGTGAGCGGCTGCGTGCCCACGATGACGCACACGCCGACAAACAGCACCAGCTGCACCAGCACGTAGATATACGTCGAGTAACGATAGAACGGATCGTTTTCGAGCACGTCCAGCACGCGCTCGGGCGGATTGGTGCTGTCCTTGCCGATGGTGAAATCGAGCAACGGCACGATGCCGTAGACCATGATGGGTCCGGCAAACATCAGCACCGTCAAACCACTCAGCCAACCCGCCAGCGTGACCGCGACGACCAGCATGACGATGCCGAACCCCATCGGCCACAGCCAGCGTTTTCTGTCGTAGGCCCGGGCTTCGGCAAGGCTGATCTGTGCATCGCTCATGACGCGCCTCCTGGGGCCTTGTGTACGGCCCACGTTGCAGACAAGCCCCGTCGCATCAGACAAAGCGCCGGCTCGGCAGCCATGCCGACGAACCGAACGCCACTCGTCAATGTATTAGTTACATCACGCAATGTAATTTATGATGCGGAGACCGCCGGGTCAACTGCAGCACGCCGCCGCCGGTCGCATCGACCAGCGCGGCCATGTTCGACAGCTGTCGCGCAGACGGGTACAAAAATACGAAAGCGGCGCCATCGCGCCGGGAGGAGCCTATGAACAGCGCGGCGCAGCCAATCCCGACTGCCGACACCGTGGCCGATACCGATGCCGGTCGTATCCAGCGGCTGTTCGAAGCACAACAAGCCAGGGCGCTGGTGCTGCGGACATCCAACGCTGCCGAGCGCATCGCCAAGCTCGCGCGCCTGCGCGCGTTGATGTTCGCAAAGCGCGAGGCGATCCACGCCGCCTGCCATGCGGATTTCGCCAAGCCGGCCGCCGAGGTGGAAGTCACCGAGATCCTGCCGGTGGTGGCCGAAGCGCATCACGCGATGCAAAAGCTCAAATCCTGGATGCGGCCCAAGCACAAGCGCCCCACCCTGCTCATGTTCGGCACCCGGGCCGAGGTGCGCACCGAGCCGCGCGGCGTATGCCTGATCATCTCGCCCTGGAACTACCCGATCAATCTGTCGCTCGGCCCGCTGGTCTCGGCGATCGCCGCCGGCAATACGGTGATTCTCAAGCCCTCCGAGATGACACCGCACTGTGCGGCTTTTCTGGCCGAGTTCCTGGCCGAACTGTTCGACGAAGATGAAGTCGCGGTCGTCCAGGGCGCGGTCGAGACGTCGCAGCGGCTGCTGGAACTGCCGTTCGACCATATCTTTTTCACCGGCTCGCCGGCGGTCGGCCGCATCGTGATGGGCGCGGCGGCCAGGCATCTGACATCGGTCACGCTCGAACTGGGCGGCAAGTCGCCGGTCATCGTCGACCGCTCCGCCAGGATCAAGACCGCCGCCACGACGCTGGTCTGGGGCAAGTTCGCCAACAACGGCCAGACCTGCATCGCGCCGGACTATGTCTACGTGCACGAAGCCATCCGCGACGAATTCATCGCCGCCTGCCGCGACGCACTGGATTCGCTCTACGGCGCGCGTGAAAAGCTGGCCGACAACGGCGACTACTGCCGTATCGTCAACGACAAACACTACGAGCGCGTGCGCGGCCTGCTCGACGACGCCATCGAACGCGGCGCCGAGCTGCCGGTGGGCACGGTGCCGGCCAACGACGATCGTTTCCTGGCCCCCACCCTGCTCACCCAGGTCGACGAAAACGCCCGCATCATGCAGGAAGAGATCTTCGGCCCGCTGCTGCCGATTCTCACCTACACCGATATCGAACAGCCCATCGCGGCCATCAACGCACGGCCGAAGCCATTGGCGCTGTATGTCTACGCCACCGACAACTACGTCATCGAAACGGTACTGTCGCGCACCAGTGCCGGCGGCTCCTGCGTGAACCAGGCGATGATGCATTTCCTGCACGGCCAACTGCCCTTCGGCGGCGTGAACAACTCCGGCATCGGCAACAGCCACGGCCACTATGGCTACCTGGCCTTCTCGCACGAACGCAGCGTACTGCGCGACCGCTTCTCGCTGGCGTTTTTGTTCCGGCCGCCCTACAACGCCTTCACCCGTTGGTTCATTCGGTTTGCGGTGCGGTGGTTGACCTGAGACGTTGCCAGCGGGCTCCGCCCGCTCACACGCCAACTGATTGATCCGTAAAACGGGCTTTCCATTCCAGTCGGGATTTGGTGCTTGAGTCTTTTGGGGGGCGCCGTCTGAGCTTGGCGTATCGATCCGGACCAAAAGGCTTGTTTCGCCTCGGTTTCGCACTGATGTGCGAGCCACTTTTCGGCTTGCTCTCGTTAACAAGCCAAAACAAAAGGCACCCGCCTCGGCGCCGGCTACGCCGGTTCACTCCGATGCTCGCGGCGACGGGATGCGGCAAAAACTCGGGCCGCTTTGGCGGCCCTCAAACATCTTGCCGCACCGGCGCAGTGCGCCGGACACCCGTCGCCGCTGTGCGTCTCCGTCGCCTCAGACGGGAGGAAATACAGCCGCGAACGCCAAACCTCGCGGACCGTGCCTGTATTCGGGTGCCCTTGAGCGCAGCGCCGAGCAGTGGAGGCCGAAAGCGAAAAAGACCGCCGGATGTCTGAGTCGCGCGCAGCGCGGCGAGTTTCCGGCGGTCCGCTTTCGGCCGGAGCCGCGCAGGGCACCGATGCGAAGCATCGGCGCAAGGTAGGGTGTCCTTTCCTTTGGTTACTTTCGTTTGGACAAGCAAACGAAAGTGACTCGCACAGCAGTGCGAAACCGGGAATCAACCAACCCCAATATCCAAACTCAGCCCCGAAACCCAGACTTACAACCGCGAATCGCAAGGCCGCTACTCTGACGCGAATTGATGCGTCGCACATCAGTTATGTAGGTCGGATTAGGTGCTCGCACCGTAATCCGACAGCCGAGCCACCAAGCCCGCCGATCGAGCGTCGGATTACGCGCTGCGCGCTAATCCGACCTACCGCGTGTACGTTTCCGTCGCCTCAAACAGGAGGGAATACAAACAGCGACGCCCGGGCCTCGCGAACGGTCTCTGTATTCGGGGCCCCTTGAGCGCAGCGCCGAGCAGTGGAGGCCGAAAGCGAAAAAGACCGCCGGATGTCTGAGTCGCGCGCAGCGCGGCGAGTTTCCGGCGGTCCGCTTTCGGCCGGAGCCGCGCAGGGCACCGATGCGAAGCATCGGCGCAAGGTAGGGTGTCTTTTCCTTTGGTTACTTTCGTTTGGACAAGCAAACGAAAGTAACTCGCACATCAGTGCGAAACCGGGAATCAACCAACCCCAATATCCAAACTCAGCCCCGAAATCCAGAGTTACAACCGCGAATCGCAAAGCCGCCACTCTGACGCAAATTGATGCGCCGCACATCAAGTTACGCAGGCCGGATTAGGTGCTCGCACCGTAATCCGACAGCCGAGCCACAGAGCCCGCCGATCGAGCGTCGGATTACGCGCTGCGCGCTAATCCGACCTACCGCCTGCCCGACAGGAACCCAAATACAGCCCAGGCCCGCCAAACCGAACGGGGTTGCCTGTATTTCGTCCCGTTACACGGCGACGGAGACGCACAACGGCGACGGGTGTCCGGCGCACCGCGCCGGTGCGGCCAGCCTATTTGAGCGTCGCCAAAGCGACGCGAGTTCTGGCCGCGTCCCGTCGTCGCGAGCATCGGAGTGAACCGGCGTTAGCCGGCACCGTGTTCGGGTGTCCTTTCCTTTGGTTACTTTCGGTTGGACAAGCAAACGAAAGTGACTCGCACATCAGTGCGAAACCAACGGTTAACCGCCCCGGTACCCGACCTCGTATCCCGAATACGGACCAGCAAGCGGCGAAAGATATAAAACTCACGAAGCCGTCGTGACTGGGTTGGCACACATCAGCGCGAAACCAGCCGCTGACAAGCCTCGCAGATCAAATCCATACACCACAACGGGCGCGGTGCGCGCCGCCGTCTCGCACCGCGCCCCCATCTGTAAATGACAACGAAATGCGCCTCACCCGGCCACAACACACGACCCCTGCGTTAAGCTGACCGGCGACATCCCACACTGACATCGTCGCCATGAACGCACCGCAACGCTTTGCCGCCGCCCTCGACAAGGAACAGCCGCTGCAGATCGTGGGCGCGATCAATGCCTACGCGGCGATGCTCGCCGCGCATTCCGGCTTCAACGCAATCTATCTGTCCGGGGGCGGCGTGGCCAACTGGTCGTACGGCCTGCCGGATCTCGGCATGACCACGATGAACGACGTGCTCGAGGATGTGCGGCGGATCACCTATGCGACCGACACGCCGCTGCTGGTCGATGTCGATACCGGCTGGGGCAGCGCGTTCAACATCGCGCGCTCGATCAGGCTCATGGAAGGTGCCGGGGCGGCGGCCGTGCATATCGAGGACCAGGTCGCGGCCAAGCGCTGCGGCCACCGGCCGGGCAAGGAAATCGTCTCGCAGGGCGAAATGGTCGATCGCGTCAAGGCCGCGGTGGACGCCCGCGACCAGATGAAGATCATGGCGCGTACCGATGCGCTCGCCGTGGAAGGCCTGGATGCCGCGGTCGAACGCGCCGCGGCCTGCGTGGAGGCCGGCGCCGACTATATCTTCGCCGAGGCGATGACGGATCTGGCGATGTATGCCCGCTTCACCGAGCTGGGCGTGCCGGTGCTGGCCAATATCACCGAATTCGGTGCCACCGAGCTCTACACCACCGACCAACTGGCGGCTCAGGGCGTGGCGATGGTTCTGTACCCGCTCTCGGCCTCGCGCGCGATGGCCAATGCCGCCCTCGATGTATATCGCACGATTCGCGAACACGGCACGCAGAAGCCGGCGCTGCACAGCATGCAGACCCGTGACGAGCTCTACGAACATCTCGGCTACCACGCTTTCGAGGACAAGCTCGACGCGCTGTTCGGTCAACCGCACGATTCCCGGTAACAAGGAGATCCTGGTGAAAAGAGGCGGTATCGCGGCGATCGTCGTCATCGCGATCGCGATCATCGGTGCGGCCATTTACGGCACCGGCGCGCTGCGGCACGCTCCGGCGCCAAACCAGCCCTCGACCGGCCAGGCCCCGGCGGCATCGACCTCCGCGCCGGCCGCGAATGCGTCAGGCAACAGCGCGGCGAACAAGCCGGCACCGAACGCAAAAGCCGCGGCCGCGACGCAAAAGCCGGCCGAATCGCCCGCCGAGCGCTACTGCGCCAGCGGCCACGGCAAGGCCGATATCCACGCCATCACGCAGGCCGGCGGCCTGGTCCAGATCTTTCAGCACGAGGGCGCGCTGGCCGATGCCTATGGTTGCGCCAAGGCCTATCTCAAGCATGGCGGCAAGGTGAATGCGGTCGATCCGCGGGCCGATTCGAAACATCTCACGCCGTTGCTGTTCGCCATCAAACGCAACGATCCCAAGATGGTTCATTTCATGCTCGACCACGGCGCCGACCCGCACCAGCGCGGCGGGCCGCACCACATCAAACCGTACGGCTATGCCGTGTTCGAGGCGCTGCATCATCAAAGCACCAACTACAACGCCGTGATCAATATTCTGGATTCGGCGCTGGGCGACCAGCCAGCGGCGTCCAGCGGTTCCTGATCGGCAAATGCGGCGTGCGATGAAGCGAGCCCCGGCGCAATACGGATGCGAGCCGTGCCCACTCTGCGCTAGTTTTGTCGCCATGTTTCGAGTCGCCACTGTCCTCACCATGCCCCTGGCCCCCATTGTGTTCGCCGTTCCGCCGGACCCGCGTACGGCCTGCCCCGCGCGATGAGCGGCATGGCGCCGCCCAACGGCGAATCAACGCCGAGCCTGCAAGTCGAGGATGACGCGGAACGCCGCTGCGTGCGCCTGACCGGGTCCTGGCGGCTGTTCACCGCCAGCGACCACCGGCGGCGGGTCGCCGATGAGCTCGATGCCCTGGATTCGCCCCGGGATATGACCTGGGATTTGAGCGAGATCAGCGCGCTGGACAGCGCCGGCGCCTGGCTGCTCTGGCAGGCCTGGGGCAAGCGCGAGCCGGCCGAACTCAAATGCCGCGATCCGCACCGGCAGCGCTTCGAGCGGCTGGCCGGCGCACCCGAGGTGCCGCCGCGCGAAAGTCGTCTGTCCCTGCTCGATCTGCTCGATCGTCTCGGCGGCGATCTGATCGCCGTCGGGCGGCATGTGGGCGGCATGATCGCCCTGCTGATCGGCGTAATGGCCGATATCGCCACCATTTCCGTGCGCTGGCGCCTGATCCCGGCGCGCGAGATTAGCGCCGCGATCTACCGCTCCGGGGTTTCGTCCGTCGTGCTGCTGGGGGTCACCGGCTATGTGATCGGCGTAGTGATGAGCCTGCAGATCGGCGTCACGCTGTCGAGCTTCGGCGCCAACCAGCGCATCATCGGACTGATGGGCCTGGCCGTGCTGCGCGAGCTCGGCCCGGTGATCGCGGCCCTTATCCAGGCCGGCCGCGCCGGTTCGTCGATCACCGCCGGTATCGCCGGCATGCACCTGACCGAGGAACTCGACGCGCTCAAGACATTCGGCGGCTCCCCGCGGCTGCGTCTGGTCACCTCGCGCGTGATCGCCATGATGATCACCATGCCGTTGCTGGTGGTCTGGACCGACGGCGCCGAGATCATGGGCGGTGCCACCACGGCGCAGTTCGATCTGGGCGTGCCGTTCGCATTGTTCATCGCCCGTCTGCCGGAGTCGGTGCAGATATACAACTTCTGGCTGGGACTGGGCAAAGGCGCCTTGTTCGGTCTGATCATCGCGTTGGTGGGCAGCTATTTCGGACTTACCGCCCGTGCCAATACCGACAGCCTGAGCGCCCAGACCACGCGCTCGGTGGTGGTCGGCCTGGCGCTGATCTTGATCATCGACGCCCTGAGCGGCGCCATTCTCGCCAAGCTGGGCCTGATATGACGGCCGATCGGCAGGCACAGTCACGGCCCGCGGTCGAGGTGGCCGGCCTGGGGGCGAAGATCGGCCAGCGCTGGATTCTGCGCGGGCTGGATCTGCGCGTGGAACAGGGCGAGACGCTGGCCGTGATCGGCGGCAGCGGCAGCGGCAAGTCGCTGACGCTGCGGCATCTGATCGGCCTCAACGAGCCCGACGAAGGCCGGGTCGACGTGCTGGGCGTACCCCTGCGGCGCCTGGATCAGTCCCGCATGCGCCAGCTTTCCCGCCACTGGGGCGTGCTGTTCCAGCAGGGGGCGCTGTTCAGCTCGTTGCCGGTGTTCGCCAATATCGCGTTCCCGATGCGGGAGCTGCGCCGCGACGGACTGCACATGCCCGAGTCCATGATCAACGACCTGGTCAGCCTCAAGCTGGCGGCCGTCGGTCTCGATCCCGACGTCGGCAACCAGATGCCCGACGCCCTCTCCGGCGGCATGATCAAGCGTGCGGCCCTGGCCCGGGCGCTCGCGCTCGACCCCGAGCTGTTGTTTCTCGATGAGCCGACCGCAGGCCTGGACCCGGCCTCGGCGACCGATTTCCATCAACTCTACAAACATCTGCACAAGGATATGGGCCTGTCCGGACTGATCGTCACCCACGACCGATCGACGCTGGCCTCCGTAGCCGACCGGGTGGCGATTCTGGACCAGGGCCGTATCCTGACCGTGGGAACGCTGGACGAGGTGCGTCGCGTTTCGCATCCGTTCATCGAACGTTTTTTTGCCGACGACACTGCCGTCGGGGCAGCCGAGAGCTGAGATGGAATACCGTTCGCATATCGTCGCCGCCGTGATTTTCATCCTGGTTTTCGGGGGCGGCGCGGTGGGCTTTTTCTTCTGGCTGTCCACCGGTGGCAACGCACACCGCACAATCGTGATCGAGACCACCCAGTCGGTGGGCGGCGTCAGCGCCCAATCGCCGGTCAAGTTCAAAGGGCTCAAGGTCGGGCATATCGAAAGCGTGGGTTTCGATCCACACGACGCCAACAAGGTCCGCATCGTGTTCAAGGTGCGCGATTCGGTGCCGCTGACGCAGTCCAGCTACGCCAAACTGGCCACGCAGGGCATTACCGGGATGTCCACGCTCACATTGAGCACACCGGATCCGTCGGCGCCGGCAGTGTCCGGCAACCCGCCCCATCTGCCATTGCACAAGGGGCTGCTCGGCCGGCTCAAGAGCCGGGGCCAGGCCGATCTGAAAAAGGTCACCCAAATCCTCGACCAGGTCCAGAGCCTGACCGGCGGCAAGAACGCGAAACACATCAGCCAGACCCTGGCGCAGCTCAATCAGGCGACACACCAGCTCACCGAAGCCGAAAAGAGCCTGCAGCCGACGCTGGCCCAGTTGCCGCAACTGACCGAGCAACTGCGGCATACGGTCGACAGCGTCGACCAACTGACCCACAAGGCGATCCCGGCGATCCAGAAAGCGGGCAAGGCCGCTCAGTCGGCCCGGAACGTCGGCCAGTCGAGCCAGGACGTGATGCGTAACCTGAACAATCAGGTGCTGCCGCACGTCGATGCGCTCACACGCCAGATGCAGGACACGGCGCGCCAGATCCAGAAACTCGGCGCCGAACTGTCGTCCAAGCCCCAGAGCGTACTCACCGGTCCGCCGGCCCGCCGTCCGGGCCCCGGTGAGCCCGGTTTCAACGCCCCGGGCGGTCAATGAAGGGATCCGACATGACGTCACACACTCGCTTGTCACAACGTCTGGCCGTACTCGCACTTGCGCTGGCGGGCGCCGGCGCCGCACTCGGCCTGACCGGCTGCAGCGTACTCAGTGGCGGCGACCACTATCCGACGCGCTATACCCTGGACGCGGGCTCGTCGGAACCGACGAGCGCCAGCACGCCATCGACCGGGTATACGCTGGACCTGCGCCCGGTCAGCGCACCGGACTGGCTGAATTCCAAACGCATGCTGTACCGGCTGGACTACGCCAACAACGCCCAGCTTGCCGCCTATACCCGTTCCGAGTGGGCCGACACACCGGCCCGGCTGGTGGGTGACAATCTGGGGGATGCGCTATCGGCGTCCGGGCTGTTCGCCGCCGTGCTCGCCAACGCTTCGGGCCAGGCCAATCTCGCGCTTCAGGTCGAACTGTCGGATTTCTCGCAGCACTTCTCGTCGCGCACGGCCAGCCAGGGCCGGATCGGCGCCACCGCCACGCTGCTGCGTGCCGACAACGGCGCAGTGATCGCGCAGAAGCGCTTCCAGACCACCGCACCGGCGTCGAATGCGAACGCCGTCGGCGGCGTAGCGGCGTTGGCGAAAGCCGATACACAGCTGGATCGCGATATTCGCCAGTGGCTCGCGCATACGCTGGCCCACTGCGGCAACGCCTGTCCGGCACCGGGCCAAGACTGACCCGGCCAAGCCACGCCACGCGCCGAGTGCATCATCGCGATGCATCCGGCGCAGCGTCATGCCGGAGCTCAGCCGCCGATCAGCCGGTCGCGCGCTTCGGCGTACTTGGCCGCCGTGTTGGCAATCACATCGGCCGGCAGGCGCGGGGCGGGCGCCGTCTTGTCCCAGTCCAGCGTTTCCAGATAGTCACGCACGTACTGCTTGTCGAAACTGGGCGGGCTCATGCCGGTGGCATATTGGTCGGCCGGCCAGAAGCGCGAGGAATCGGGGGTGAGCACTTCGTCGATCAAAACGAGCTGATCAGTCTGATCGACACCGAACTCGAACTTGGTGTCGGCAATGATGATGCCGCGCCCGGCGGCATAGTCGGCCGCCGAACGATACAGCCCGACCGCGACATCACGGATCTCGGCCGCGCGCTCGGGGCCGATGATCTCGGCGGTACGCTCGAAGGAGATGGTTTCGTCATGATCGCCGGCCTCGGCCTTGGTCGCCGGGGTGAAGATGGGCTCGGCCAGTTTCTCGGCCTGAGCCAGGCCCTCGGGCAGCGCGATGCCGGAGATCGCGCCGGTGGCCTGGTAATCCTTCCAGCCCGAGCCGATCACGTAACCGCGCACGACCGCTTCGATCGGCAGCGCGTCGAGCCGCCGCACCAGCATCGCCCGGCCGGCGACCTGGGCGATTTCGGCGTCGTCGAGAACCCGCTCGAGCGGCATGTCGACACGCTGGTCGGCCACCGTCCCGGCGAAGCGATCGAACCAGAAATGGGTCAGCTCGGTGAGCACCGCGCCCTTGCCCGGAATCGGATCGGGCAACACCACATCGAAGGCCGACAACCGGTCGGTGGCTACGATCAACAGATAATCGACACCGACGGCGTAGACATCGCGCACCTTGCCGCGCATGAGCAGCGGCAGGCTGTGCAGTTCGGATTCAAAAAGCGTTTCGGGCATGACGATCGATGGCTGGGCTGCACGGACGCGTAGTTTAACAGCCGCGTCGCGCGCCCGAGGCGCCCGCTACAGCAACCCGTAGCTGCCGCCGGTGGCGATCGCGATGATCAGCAGCCCGAGCCACAGGCTCGCGGTGGCAAGCAGGCGCAACTGATTCATGGCCCGGCCGGCATCGGCCAGCGCACCGGCCGCCAGCGCCGCCCGTACCCGCTTCCAGGGCGCGAAGAACATATGCGCATACAGCGCGATCATGACCCAGGCCAGCGCCTGCATCACGTTGATATAAGGTGGCACCACGGCGATGCCGCCGAGCAGCCCCGTCATCGCATAGCCGGTGACCAACAGCGTGAAGATCGCGATCCAGACCCACAGAAAAAAACGGCCAAGCGCGATCGACAACAATGGCAACCGCTCGCCCAGCGGCACCGACGAGGCCGCCGGCCGCAGCACACCGACCAGAAAGAACAACCCGCCCACCCAGATGGTGGCGGCCAGCGAATGCAGCGCGATGAGATAGGCCATTCGGATTCCTTGTTCGGCATGCGCCCGGGCGCCCGCCATGGGCGGCACCCTACGGAGCGCGGGGGGAGAGGACGGCGCCGCGGTCTTGACGCGCGAGCCGCCATGACAGAGCGTACCGAAGCCAGCAGGTGCAATCCACGGTTATCAAGCGGGCCTATTGTCGTCAACTACCCCGCCCTGAAGGGCGGAGCTTGATGCTCCGGAGTTGACCAGACCTGTGTTGGAGCACAAGCCATGCGTTAAACAACACAAAACCTTACCCGGGAAGCCGACTTCGGTCGGTATATAGGCACCGTGGGATGCTTCCTCAGTCCCACGCACTGCGGGGTACGCGTTAAACAGGCCGATGGGGTCGAAGCCAGTGCGAGTATCCAAGCAACCCCGGGATAAGCGGTCGAGGGGAGACGGTGATGTCCGGCTTGGCATCGCCGCGTGACAAGGCCCGTAAGGGCACTTTTACAAGGAGACTGTTATGGCAGTCATGGTATTGGACAAACGAAAGCAGCCGCTCATGCCGTGCTCGGAGAAACGGGCGCGTTTGCTGCTGGATCACGGCCGGGCGGTGGTCTACCGCACCGTGCCGTTCGTGATCCGGCTCAAGGACCGCACGGCCGAGGGCTCGGCGTTCCAGGACGTGCGGGTCAAGCTCGACCCGGGCTCGAAGACCACGGGCGTGGCGGTCGTTCGCGAACCGGCGAACAAACCCGACCAGCCCCTGTTCCTGGCCGAGATAACGCACCGCGGTCGGACGATCCGAAACAACCTGACGAAACGGCGGGCACAGCGGCGGCGCCGGCGCTCAAATCGGCGGTACCGGCCCGCACGATTCAACAATCGCCGGCGCCGGGACGGGTGGCTGCCGCCCTCCCTTCAGCACCGCGTCGATACGACGGTGGCCTGGGTGGACCGGCTGACCCGGTGGCTGCCGGTCAGGGCATTAAGCCAGGAGCTGGTGCGTTTCGATACTCACCAGCTCCACAACCCCGAGGTGGCCGGCGTGGCATACCAGCAGGGCGAACTGTTCGGCTATGAAGTCCGCGAATACCTGCTGGAGAAGTGGGGACGCCAGTGCGCCTACTGCGATACCGCCGGCGTGCCGCTGCAAGTCGAGCACATCCAGCCCAAAAGCCGCGGCGGCAGCGATCGGGTCTCGAATCTGACCATCGCCTGTGGGCCGTGCAACCACGCCAAGGGCAATTGCCCCATTCAGGACTTTCTGGCCGCCGATCCGGACCGTGCGGATCGGATACTGTCCCAGGCCAAGGCGCCCCTGGCGGATGCCGCGGCCGTCAATGCCACGCGCTGGGCACTGCGGAGCCGCCTGATCGCTCTCGGCTTTGATGTCGAAGTCGCCAGCGGCGGGCGCACCAAGTACAACCGGGCCCGGCTGGGCATCCCCAAGGCCCATTGCCTCGATGCGCTGTGCGTGGGCACCGTCACCCGCGTCCGGGGCTGGCAACAGCCGGTGCTGTGCATCACCGCCGCGGGTCGCGGCAGCTACCAGCGAACCCGCCTGAATCGTCATGGGTTCCCGCGCGGTTATCTGACCCGCCGGAAACAGATCCACGGTTTTCAGACCGGCGACCGGGTTAAGGCGGTGGTGCCCCACGGCAAGAAAGCGGGCACCCACCGGGGCCGCGTGGCCGTCCGAGCCACGGGCCGTTTCAATATCCAAACGCCCGATGGCGTTGTACAGGGCCTGTCCCATCGCCACTGCACGCTGATCCAGCGCGGCGACGGGTATGGCTATTCATTTCGCAAAACGCAGGAGGATGCGGGCCGGGTGGCCGCCTGACGGCGGCGTGCTATCCCGCCCCGGCATGAATGCCGGGGTTTCCCGCGCAATACCGATGACTCGATCCCCTTTCTCCCCCCTGATCGCGCCCTCGATCCTGTCCGCCGACATGGCCGCACTCGGCGACGAATGCGAAGCCGTCATCGCCGCCGGCGCCGACTGGATCCACTTCGACGTGATGGACAACCACTACGTGCCGAATCTCACCTTCGGCCCGCCGGTGTGTGCGGCGCTGGCCAGGCGCCTGGCGCGCTCGCATCCGGATGTGCCGATCGACGTGCATCTGATGTGCGAACCGGTGGACGACCTGATCCGCGGTTTCGCCGACGCCGGGGCGGCCTCGATCACTTTCCACCCCGAGGCCACGCGCCACGTCGATCGCAGCCTCGCACTCGCGCGCGATCTCGGCTGCAAGACCGGGCTGGTGTTCAACCCGGCCACCTCACTGGAATGGCTGAAATACGTGCTCGACAAGATCGACATCATCCAGATCATGTCGGTGAATCCCGGTTTCGGCGGCCAATCGTTCATCCGCGAATCGCTGGGCAAGATCGCCGAGGCGCGCGATATCATCGACACGGTGGTCGCCGGCACCGATCGCGAGATCCGCATCGAGGTCGATGGCGGCGTGAAGATCGACAATATCGGCGAAATCGCCGAGGCCGGCGCCGATACCTTCGTCGCCGGCTCGGCCATCTTCGGTCAGGACGATTACGCTCGCGTCATCGGCCAGATGAAGCAGGCGATCGGCCAAGGATAGTAAGCGAGGCAACCGCCTGGCTTTCGATCTGGACGCAGAGGCCGTTTGCCTGCAAGCCGCGAGACGAGGACACACACTTTGAAAGACAACAAAGGCCGCGCCCGCACTTCGATCGGTCGACGCCGGTCTGGCGCAATGAGCCGTGAAGATCAACGCATCCGCGTCGCCTGGTTCTACTACATCGAAGGGTTGACCCAGAACGAAGTGGCCAAGCGGGTCGGGTTGAGCCGGCCGCTGGTTAACCAGATTCTGGCGACCTGCCGGGCCGAGGGCCTGATCCAGATCCGGCTGGACTCGGATATCAGCAGCTGCACACGGCTTGCCGGGCAGCTGATCTCCAAATTCGGCCTCCTGGACGCGGTGGTCACGCCCGCGCCTGCCCACCCCGAAAATCTCGCCCGCACGATCGGTCTGCAAGCGGGTTTCTATCTGAGCGATCAGCTCAATCACGACCTGCAGATCGCGATTGGCTGGGGCGAGACGTTATGGCACAGCCTCAAGGGCGTTGAGCGTCAAAACCTTCGTAATTCATCGATTGCCTCGATGTTGGGCGGACTCACGCGCTACGCCGAAATCAGCGCCTACGAGACCGCGACACGCCTGGCGGATATGCTGTCCGCCCATTGTTATTACATGGCGGCGCCGGTTTATACCGATGACGCCAAGACGCGCGATCTGTTCGTGAATCAGCTCGTGCTGCAGGAAGTGTTCTCACGCGTACGGTCCGCCGATATTGCGCTCTGCAGCGTCGGTCAGATGGATACGCAAGCCACGCTGCATCGTCTGGAATTGGTCAGCGAAGACGATCTGGCCGATCTGAAGGCCCATCGCGCGGTGGGTGATCTGCTCGGGCACTATCTCGATGCCGATGGCAACGTTGTCGATTGTGACCTGAATTCGCGCGTGGTGGCCGCCCACCCCGCCGATCTGCGCAATATCGAACGCGTGGTGCTGGCTTCGGGAGGCCAAGCCAAGACCGAAATCATCAGCGCGGTGCTGCGGGCGCAATATGCGAACGTATTGGTCACCGATGAGGAGACCGCCGAACTGCTGTGCAAGGCTTGAAAGGCATCGAATCGCAATCTTCGCCGGCGCCCATCGGCCGCGTTGCGCGCCCGAGCGATGCCACATGGTTTTCGCTGCACGTACCCGCGCCGGAATTATCGTCGTATTGACACGCCCGAAGAAACTTCATTTACTATTGATAAACAAAATAACAAAAGAATAACCCGGGCATTGTTTCGCTCGGGTGCAAGCGACGCATCCAGGCCTGAGGTGTCGACTGAGGAGTAACGTCATCATGCGATATGACCTGACCTCGATGGGGTTTATCACCTTCGATTGCCTGGGTCGGCCGGTATCGGCGTTGCCGCCCGGCGGCGGCACCTACTTTATCGACGAGATCACCCTGGCCGTATCGGGCGCGGCCGGGAGCGCGGTCATCGCAGCCAGCCGCTACGGCTTGAAGACGCTGGCCGTGGGTGGGGTCGGCAACGATCTGATGGGCGACTGGGTACTTCAGCGACTGGCACATTTCGGCGTCGATACCGCCACCATGCAGCGCTGCCCCGGCGTCGGCACCTCCTCTTCGATCGTCACCACGCGCCCCAACGGCGAGCGCCCGGCGCTGCACATGAAAGGGGCCACCGCCCATTTCGAAGTCACCGCGGCCATGCGCGACCAGGTCCTGGATTGCCGGGTGCTGCTGCTCGGCGGGGTCGGCCTCATGGATCGCATGGACGGTGCGCCGAATGTCGCCCTGCTCAAGGAAGCCAAACGTCGCGGCTGCATCACCCTGCTGGACGTATTTGCGAGCCGGCCCGAGGATCTGGATTTGATCGAGGGGCTGATGCCCTACACGGATTATTTTCTGCCATCGATCGAGGAAGCGGCCGCCCTGTCCGGCAAGCAACAGCACAAAGAGATCGCTGCGTTTTTCCTGGATCGCGGCGTCGGCTGCGTAACGCTGACGATGGGCGCGGAAGGCGCCTATTATCACCATGCCGACGGCACGCGCTTCCATCAGCCGCCATTCGGAGTCGAGGTGGTGTGCACCTGTGGTTGCGGCGATGTATTTAACGCCGGTTTTGCCACCGGCCTCTGCCACGGTCTCGACGCCCAGGACACGGTCCGTTTTGCGCAGGCGACGTCGGCCCTCAACGCCACCGGCCTGGGCTCTCAGGCCGGCGTCCGATCGTACGAGCACACGCTCAAGATCATGAACAGCTGGCCGCTGCAGAAACCGCATGGCAACGCCGCCTCGGCGCTGGAGACATAACCCGCGCCAGCCGTCACCCGAGCGTTAGGGGCCGTTGCCGATGACAGCGCGGGCTTCCGGCCACGCTTACAACAGCAATGACCAATGCCGGCTGCGCTCGGCCAGATCGGCCAGAAAGCGCGCGCCGTCGACACCGTCCGCGGCCCGATGATCGACCGACAGCGTGGCCGAAACCACCGTCTTCGGCTTCCATTCGCCATTCGCCCACGCCGGCACGGTACGACGCCGGCCTATAGCGATGATCGCGGACTGCGGTGCGTTGATAATGGCGTTGAAACGGTCGATGCCGAACATGCCGAGATTGGATACGGTGAACGTGCCGCCGGTCATCTCGTCGCCAGCCAACTCACGAGCCACGGCCCGCCGGGTTAGCCCGCGATAGCGTTCAGCGAATGTCTTGAACGCTATCCGGCCGGCATCGCGAATCACGGGAACGACCAGCCCGTCCTTGCCGGCAACCGCCACACCCAGATGAACCTGGCGCCGGAGCTCGAGTCGATCGGTGCCGATCAGGCGACCGTTGAGCCGGGGGTGCTCGGTCAGCGTGCGGGCAATGGCGAAACACAGCAGGCAACCCAGGCTCGGCTTGTGCTCGATCCGCGCCGCCAGTTCGGTGCGCAGGTCGAGCAGCGCATCGATCTCCAGTTCCCGCTCCAGATAGAAATGCGGGATATCGCGAAAACTGCGCTGGGTGCGTTCGCCGGTCAGTTGCTGGACGCGGCTCAGGGCCACAATTTCGCCCGCAGCGGACTCGTCCGATGCACGCTCGCGAACCGGCATATCGCCGGGCCGGCCGGCGGCGGCACGAACATCCGCCTGGTAGACCACACCATCGGGGCCGCTGCCCGCCACATCGCGGATATCCAGGCCCTGAGCGGCCGCCTCGCGTCGTGCAGCCGGCGAGGCAAGGCCACGCCCAGCTCCAACACCCGCCGCTGCGGACTCGGGCGCCGGCTCGCGGTCGGCGGCGTCCGAATCGCCCATCGGCTCGACACGCGAGTCTGAATCTACAGACACCGGCGCCTCGACCGATACGGGCGGCTCGGCCTTATCGGCCGCCACATCCGGCAACGCCGGTGCCGGCTCGTCTTCCGACACGATCCAGGCCAGCGGCTCGCCCACGGCAATCACATCGCCCGCTTTGCCGCGCAAGCGGCGGATGATGCCGGCAACCTCGGCCTCCAGATCGTGGTTGGTCTTATCGGTTTCGATCGTCAGGATCGGATCGCCCTTAGCGACATGGTCGCCCTCGGCCACCAGCCATTCGACCACGGTAACCTCGGCCAGATCCATGCCGATATGCGGCACTTCGACCAGCACGGCCATCAGACGTACCGTCCCGGGTCGCTGGCCAGAACCTGGGTCACGGCCTCGACGATGCGCTCCGGCGATGGCCGGATCGAGGCTTCGAGACGCTTGTTGTAGGGGATCGGCGTATCCGCGCAGGCCACGCGCGCGGGCGCCCGGTCCAGGGCGTAGAACGCCGGGCCCTCGGTGACTCGCGTCACCAGTTCGCCGCCCCAGCCGCCGGTGCGTACATCTTCCTCGACCACCACTAAACGCCCGGTCTTGCGTACCGACTCGCATACGCGATCGCTGTCCATCGGCGCCAGGCTCAGCAGATTGATCACCTCGGCATCGATGTTCTGCCCGGCCAGCGTTTCGGCCGCCTCGAGGGCGTAGTTGTGCATCAGGCCCGCGGCGACCAGGGTTACGTCGCCGCCTTCGCGGGTACAGCGTGCCCGACCGATTTCATAGGTTTCCGGCTGATCCGGCAGGCTGCCCTTGGTGTTGTAGAGCAGTTTGTGTTCATAGAACAGTACCGGATTGGGATCGGCCATGGCGGCGCGGAACAGCCCCTGCGCATCCGCCGGGGTGGACGGCATCACTACCCGCAGACCGGGCACGTGCACGAACCAGGCTTCCAGCGATTGGCTGTGCTGGGCCGCCGCGCCGGTGCCCGCCCCGCCGGGCGTACGCAAGACCAATGGTACCGACGCCGCCCCGCCGAACATGTAACGCAGTTTGGCGGCCTGATTCACCAACTGGTCCATGCAGTGGGTGATGAAATCCGAGAACTGGATCTCGACTATCGGCCGCATGCCCATGACCGCCGCGCCGATCGCCAGACCGGTAAAGCCGGCTTCGGACAACGGCGTGTCGAGCACGCGCTCGGTGCCGAACTCTTCGACCAGGCCGCGGCTGACGCCGAAGGCCCCGCCATAGACGCCGACATCCTCGCCGAGCAGAAACGCTTCGTCGTTGGTGGCCAGCGTTTCCCGCAGCACGGCCGTCATCGCTTCGCGGAAGGTGACATCCTCAGGCATAGACATCCTCCAGCGCGCTCGACAGCTCGGGTTCCGGATCGCGCTCGGCGCGGCCGAACGCCTGCTCGACCTGGTCCGCGGCGGCCTCCGCCAAGGCCTGGCTGCGCTCGTCGTCCAGCAGACCGCGCTCGGTCAGCGTTCGGATATAGCGTTCGATGGGATCGTTGGCGCGCCACTCGGCGATTTCCTCGCGCGTGCGATAGCGATTGGCATCGCTTTTGGAATGGCCGAGATAGCGATAGGTGATGGTCTCGATCAGGGCCGGCCCGGCGCCGCGACAGCCGTTCATCAAGCGTGCGCCCGCCGTGTACACCGCTTCCAGGTCCATGCCGTCCACGGCTTCGGCCGGCATGCCGTAGCTGGCCGCACGGTTCGCGATACTGCCGCCGGCGGTGGCCTTTTCAGCCGAAAGCGACATGGCGTACTGATTGTTCTCGCACACGAACAGCACCGGCAGTTGCCACACCGAGGCCAGATTCAGTGTTTCGTTGAAAATGCCTTCCTGGACCGCGCCGTCGCCGAAAAAACAGACCGCGACATGATCCTGGGCCCGCTGTTTGAAGGCGAACGCCGCCCCGCAGGCGATGCCCATGCTGCCGCCCACGATGCCATTGGCCCCCAGCATGCCGGCCTGGACGTCGGCGATATGCATGCTGCCGCCCTTGCCGCCGCAGTAGCCGGTGGCCTTGCCCAGCAGTTCCGCCGCCATGCGGTACGGATCCAGGCCAAAGGCAATCGCGTGACCGTGGCCTCGATGCGTGCCGGTGATCACGTCGCCCTCCTGGCGGTGAGCCAGCGTGCCGACCGCGCAAGCCTCCTGCCCCACGCAGAAGTGCGCCGTGCCGTGCATGGCTCCCTTGGCATACAACTTGTCCACTTTCTCATCGAAGGCACGAATCAGCTGCATCTGCGCCAGCAGCGCCAGTTGACGCTCGGCCGGCAACGCCGACAGCGTGGGCGCGGTGTTTGCGGACGCGTTTTTTTTCCGGGTCGCCATGATCAACAATCCTGTCGTCAGTTCGCGATGGGGGCGAGCAGTTCGTCCTGCTCGTGCCGGAGACGCACGATCGGCTGATCGGCATCGGGCCTGCAGTTGGCGTAGGTCAGATATTCGTCGGCCTTGATCGGCTGCGTCACGCGGGCGCCTTCGCATAGGCCCAGCGGAATCGCGCGGTGCTCCCCGGCATCCGCGGCCGACAGAATCGTACCGAAGTAGGCGTAGCCACCAATCGCATCCAGCGTCTCGCCCGGCTGCAGATCGCGCTTGGCCACCGCGGTGGCTTCGGCGTAGCGCCGGGGTAGCGGTTGCATGGCCGCTTTGCGGTAGAGCACGGCTTCGGCCGCCGACAGCGGCACTTCGAGGCTGGTGAGGTGATAGGGCCGATGGAACAGGTGATACCAGCCCTTGCCCACATGCAGATCCTCCAGGCGCTCACGAATCCGAGGATGCCGTGTTTCGACGATCACGAACACGCCGGGCGCCACGCCGCGGCCGACCGAGAAATCCACCACGCCCCGGCGCGACAGCAGACCGCCGTCCTCGCGCGGGCACAGCAGGCCGGGCAACTCGGCCAGCCCGGCATCGACACCGTGCATGCCGGGCACGTCGGGCACGAGTCCGGTGGCATTGGCCAGCGCGGCCATCTCGATCATGGTCTTGGAGCCGTCGACGAACTCGACGAGCATGCGCGGGTTCATGTTGCGGCGCGCCGCCTCTTCTTCGTAATCCCGCGGCACGGCGTATCGATCGAACTTGTTGTTCTTGCCCTTACCCGCCGCAACGATCGGATAGCCCAGGGTCTGCACGAAGCGCACCAGTTCCATCGTGGCACTGGGTTCGTCACCGGCACCGAGCGTATAGACCACCCCGGCTTCATCGGCCCGGCGCTGCAACAGCGGGCCGATGGTGACGTCGGTTTCCACGTTCATGAGGACCAGATGCTTGCCATGATCGAACGCGTCGATGGCAAGGCGCGCCCCGAATGAAGGCGATCCCGTGGCATCGATGAGCACATCGATCGCCTCGCAATCGCATACGTCGAGATGATTCGAAGTCAGCGCAATGCCACCGGCGGCAATGATCTTCGGCACCGTGGCCGTATCGTCGGCTTCGCGCCCGACGCCGTCGGCCAATCCCGCGACCGCGATCGCCTTGCGTGCCGCGGCCAGCTCCAATTCGACGATCGCGCCGATACGAACGCCGGGCATCAGACTCACCTGGGTAACGATATCCGTACCCATTTCGCCGGTGCCGACCAGACCGATGGTAATGGGTTTGCCGTCACGCTCCCGACGCTTCAAATCGGCCAGAAGACTATGGTTGTCATTCATTGACGTGCTCCTGCAGGCCCGCCGGTGGGGCCCGATGACCCCCGCCGCGCCTTGGCGCTGCGATCCCTTCGGTTTCGATCCGCGACAACGACGATGCTTTCCGCCAACTGAATATATACTTTTGATATCCTAATTATCATTAGTATCATCGCCGCTTTTTCCACTGTCAACTTCTTTTAAGCGATCCGCCGTGTTTCTAAGTTGGCCGCTTTCGACACCAACCCCGGAAACACGAGACGCCGCCGGCAAGCGGGGCTTTCGCGATGTCTAATTCTTCAATGCCCCCATGGTCAGCCCGCGTGACAGATGCCGCTGAATGAGCAGTGTCAGAATGAACATCGGCACAAACGTGACCAACGCGACGACGGCAATATCGTTGTAGATGATCCCTTTCGAGCCGCCCGTGAACATGGCCAGCCCGACCGACAACGTCTGCGCTTTTTCCGTATACGAAATCAGCAGCGTGAACAGGAACTCGTTGACGGCGAATATGAGCGCCAGGATGGACGCGGTGACCACGCCGGATATGGACAGCGGCAGCGTGATGCGCAGCAGGATGCCGATCGAATGGGCGCCGTCGACGCGCGCCGCTTCCTCGATTTCGCGCGGCACTTCGATCATGTAACTGCGGATGACCCAGGTCACGATCGAGAGATTGATCGCGGCATAGATCAGCATCAGCGCCACAGGGTTGTCCAGGAGATGTATGTTCTTGAATAGAATGTATATCGGCAGCGCCACGGCGGCTGGCACGATCATGCGCGTACTCAGGATATAGAAGCCGATCTGGTCCCGGCCCCGGTACTGAAAACGCGCGAGGCTGTAGGCCGCCGGAATCGCCAGCAGCAGATCGAGCAATACACTGCCGATCGCGGCCACGAAGGTATTGCGCAGATACGCCCACATCGGCCAGTTATCGAAGGTGTCCCGCCAGGCATCGAGCGTGAAATGCGGCCAGTAGATCGGCGGGTTGACCATGGTCTCGGTTCGCCCGCGCAGGCTGATCGTGACCAGCCAGAGGATCGGCAGCAGGCAGAAGAACGCCCAGCACGCCAGCAGCAGATAGCGGCCGATACGGCTCGAATGCCGTGCCATACGACGAGATGAAGCCATCGTCTACTCCATGGCCGGCCGGAAGTACCGGCTCACGGCATACTGCGCGGCGCCGATCGTGACCATCAGGACCAGCACGGAAGCGGCCGCCGCGGTGCCGGCATCGAACTGGTTGAAGCCGACCCGATAGATGAAATAACTCACGGTTTCGGTATCGCCAGCCGGCGCGCCCTGGGTCATCACATACACCTTGGTGAACATCGTCACGGCGTCGATGCCGCGCAGCACGAGCGCGATCGCTATGATCGGCCGCAGCAACGGCAGGCTGATCTGCCAGAACACCTGCCAGCTGCGCGCCCCGTCCACTTTCGCCGCCTCTTCCAGATCGCTGTTCTGGGCCTGTAGCGCACCGACGAAGATGAGAAACAGAAACGGCGTCCATTCCCAGACGTCGGCCACCACCAGCGACAGCCGCGCCAGGGCGGGATTGCCGACCCAGTTCAATGCATCCGGCAATACCCCCGTGCTGCCGATCAAATCGTTGACCACGCTGGCCCCGGGCACGAACAGCAGCTTCCACATGAACGACACGGCCGAGGGCATGAACAGCATCGGGGCGAGAAATATCATCCGCCAGCCCTTGACCCACGGATCGCGATAGACCAGCGCCGCGAGCCCCAGCGCGAGCACGAACTCGGCCATCACCGACGAGCCGGAAATAATGACGGTATTGACGACACTGGCGAGGAAATCGCCGTTTCGGAATAGATCCGCGTAGTTGCCGAGGCCTACGAACGTATCCATGCCCGGCATGGTGAACGACGATTGGTAGAAACTCTTGTACAGCGCGTAGATGAACGGATAGAGCGTGATGCCCAGCAGATACGCCACCGCCGGGGCGACCAGCGCATAAGGCAGCCAACGCGGATCGTGCCCGCGCCGCCGGGAAGCGGCGCGGGCTGGCTGTACTGCAGCCGTGGATACCGGCACGGACGACATGCCTAGACCGGCGCTTGCTTGCCGCGGCCCAGCCACATCCGGTCGTGTATCACGCTGTAGTCGACCGGTGGCTTGCCGCCATAGAACCCCTTGCGCCGCAGAATTTCTTCCCAGCGCTTGGACGCTGTCTGCAACGCCTCTTTCGGTTTGACGTCGCCGGCAATAGCCTTGTTCAGTTCAAGGCCCAACGAGGTTTCAAGCTGGTACATGCCCGGGATGCGCGGCTCGGCCCAGGCGTAGGGCAGCGAATCGCCCCAGATCTTGGCCGGCGGCATGATCTTCTGGAAGTTCTCATTGTGGATCACCGACATGAATCCCGGCGACACGCCGTTCGCGGAGGCGCCGTTCATGGCCTGCAGCGAGGCCGTGGTGAAGAACGCCAGCATCACGAACGCAGCTTCTGGATTGCGTGCATTGGCCGCGATCGAAGCCGTCGATCCGGCCAGATTCGGCGGTGCGAAGCGGGCATCGGCCCCGGTGCCGCGCGGCTCATACAACGCAACCGGCTCATCGCCGACGATCCGCGACTGGTCGGGGCGAGTGGCCTGGTTGGCCTGGTCCTGCCATGCCATGTTCATCGCCAACTGGCCACCGAGCCAGGCCGCGCGATCGTCTGCCCAGCCCCAGTTCTCGATCCCTTGCGGCGCGTATTTTTTCAGCTCGACGAGCACTTCCACCGCCTTGACCCCGGCATCACTGACGATCTGCGGCTTCCAGTCGGAATCCAGCAGATCGAGCCCGTACTGAGCCGCGATATGCTCCCAGGTGTAGGTGCTCCAGAACCCGCGGCCGCCCATGTAGCCGATGCCATTCATATGGGCCTCGGCTTTGTTGAGGGTCTTGGCGAAATGCACCACGTCGCCCCAGGTCTTGACCGTATCCTTGGGCGACGCCGAATGCCCCACGTATTGCTTGAATTGCTTGTTCCGGACCATGAACATCTTGAAGTCGCAATCGTAGGGAATCCCGAAGATGCCCTTGTCCGAATACAGCGCGTAGTTCTGCCAGTAGGTATCGGCGAAATCCTGGTACGGCAGTTTGTACTTATCGACATAATCGCCGAGTTCATGCAGAAAGCCCGGCGCGCTGAAATCGCCCAGCCACGGCGAGAAATACTCCAGTGCATCGAAGCGGGCCGAACCGGAAACGAAGGCGGATACCGCCTTGGTATAGAACGATGCGTCCGGAATCGAGATGACCTCGACCTTGATGCCGGACAGCTGCTGAAACGGCTTCAACGTCGCCTGCACCGAATCCGCGTCGGCGGCGCCTACAGCAAAGCGCACGGTCTGGCCGGAAAACTTCGAACGAATCGACTCCCAGTCGGCCGTTCGAATCCAGTCTTTCTTCGGATCCCAGAGCACTGAATCGGGGCCCAGCCCGAACTGCTCGAGGTACTTCTTCGGCACGTAATTGCCGGGTTTGATGGAATCCAGCACCTTGTCCGGATCCGGCATCGCGTCGGCAAACGCGTATTTGGGCAGGACCAACGGCGCGACCGCCAGCGCGCCCATGCCCGCGAGGCCGCCCTGTACAAAACGGCGCCGGGTCCATAGGCCGGCTGTTTTTTCGCTTTTCATCGCCTTCTCCTGGTTTCGATCTTCGAGTCAGGCCGGGCCTGAACGCCGAGGGGACGTGAGCAGCCTTTGCGTTAGTCGGGTCGGCCGCCCACGGCGGATCCGACAGAGGCCAACTCGCCGTTCGGCTGCATTGAGCGGATCGAGTCGGCCTGGTTTTGTGATCCGGCGGCATTCAGGCGCTTGCCGGTCGCTTGATCGAACACATGCAGTCGCCCGGCCAGCAGAGCGAGTTCGATGGGTTGCTTGGCCCGGAGCGTTTGATCGCGGGGCAATTCCGCGATCAGCGGGTGCCCATCGACCACGAATCGAATATCTGTGGTCGAGCCCATCTGCTCCACCAGCTCAATCGTGCCTTGGATGGTCCCCATCACCGACCGTGCATCGACCGGCTGCGGTTTCAGGTGTTCCGGCCGGAATCCGATCGTCACATCGCGACCGCCGAGCGACACGAGTTGCTGCTGCAAACAGGCCTCGAGCTGGAAATCGAATCCGGGGCCATGAATTCGTGTCGCGTCTTCGCCAACTTCGGCCGACAGAAAGTTCATGGGCGGGTTGCCGATGAAGCCCGCGACATAACTGTTGACCGGTTCGTCGTAGAGCGCCAGCGGCGTGGCAATCTGCTGGATCACACCACCGTTCATGACCACGATACGATCACCCATGGTCATGGCCTCGACCTGGTCGTGGGTGACGTAGAAAGTGGTGACACCGATGCGGCGATGCAGCTTGGCGATCTCCGCGCGCATGCTCACCCGCAGCTTGGCATCCAGATTGGACAACGGCTCGTCCATGAGGAAAACCTCGGGCTCGCGCACGATGGCCCGGCCCAGCGCAACGCGCTGGCGCTGTCCGCCGGACAGCTCCCGTGGTTTGCGCGCCAACAAGGGTTCGATGTCCAGCGTCTGCGCGGCGGCCCGGACTCGCCGCTCGATTTCCGTCTTCGGAAAACGCCGCAATTTGAGGGCGAATGCGAGGTTGTCGAATACATTGCGATGGGGATAGAGCGCATAGCTCTGGAAAACCATGGCGATTTCGCGATCCTGAACCGGCACGTCCTGCATGGGGCGACCGTCGAAACTCAGCGTCCCGCTGTCCATATCCTCGAGGCCGGCGATCATGCGCAGGGTGGTGGACTTGCCGCAGCCGGACGGGCCGACCAATACCACGAACTCCCCCTCGCACGATTCGAGATTGAAGTCCTGCACGGCCGGCGTGCTGCCGAAGTACTTGCAGACATTTTCGAGCTTGACCACTGCCATGAACGAACCTCGAACAGCTATCGATCCGGCCTCTGCGCGGCTTACGCTCAAGCCGCTCGGCGGCTTTTGAATTCAATCGATCCGATGTCGATCACACTCGAACGCAAGAGTCTTTTTCCGTCTCCCGGTTGCAGACTGCGCTTGGCCGGCTGTAACGGCATGCGCCCCCTGCATCCGTGTTCTGTATCTCAATCACTCCCATCAGGCCAGGGCTCGGTACGGATCCAGGCTATACCTCGGCTTTGCCGATGTTTACAGGGCGATCAAAACATTGATTAGGGCCCAACCATTGAGCCGCTTTTTTCATTTGATATTCCATCTGACTTTAGTATTATCCATGTCGATGCAAGGATTGCCGGAGCGCGGTTCCCCGACACCGGGCCTCCGTTGAGGGCCAACCCGGCATACCCACAACACGCGGATGATTCGTTACCTGGGCCTCGCACGCCGCTGTTCCGCCATCGGGATTTGGCAAGCCGGGAAATTTCAGTCAGCTTCGGCAAGACACAAGGGCGTGTTGCCGTTTCGTTCGAGTCCGCGCCAAGCGCTGTTTTGCGGCAAGACGAGGCGTAGTGCGCGCCGCGCAGATCATTCTGCGCAAGCGTGCTAGAACGCTGGATTGCCGTCGTGTCGTCAATCGTTGGGCGCTTGTCCCGAAGGGTTGGGCCGCCCAAAAAAAATTGGCTATGGGCGCCCGGCGGCATTGCTAGCCTTGATCGTGGCACGCCACGATCGGCGACTCGCGCCTTGCCGGACGCGATTTGCGGTCTCCAACGCGGCGCTCGCACGAAACGGCAACAGGCCCTCGCAAACAACTACGGCTATGGCGTCGGTACCTGAGATGACCGCGAAGATGACTTCAAATCGATCGAAACAAGCCGTCAACCGCGCTTTCGACGCGGCCTGGCGATGGCGGGTGCAGCTCTGGCGGGGTTGATGCCCACACCCGTTGCGGCGCGCGTTGTCGCGCCGCCTGTTTGTCAATATCCGATCGATTGATGCGCCATGTCCGATTCCGTCTCCTACGAGGCTTCGCTACTCGCCCGGCGTGAACCGCTGGTGGTCGAGGCGCTGGCCGATCTCGACACGCCGCTGTCGACTTATCTGAAAGTCGCCGATGCGCCCTATTCCTTCCTGCTGGAATCCGTGCAGGGCGGCGAGCGCTGGGGCCGTTATTCCATCATCGGCCTGCCGGCCACCGAGCGTATTCGCGTGCGCGGCAGAACGCTCGTGCACGAAACCGATGACGGCATCATCGAGACACTCGAGACCGCCGATCCGCTGGCCTGGATCCAGGCGTTCAACGATGCCCGCCCGCTGCCGCGGTTGCCCGAGCTGCCGCGCCTGACCGGCGGGCTGGTCGGCTACTTCGGCTACGACACCATTCGTTACATCGAGCCGCGGCTCGCCGGCGGCGCCGACGACAAGGACGACCCACTGGATCTGCCGGATATCCTGCTGCTGGTCGCCGAAGAGCTGGTGATCTTCGACAACCTGTCCGGCAAGCTCTATGTGGTCGCCCATCATCTGGAAGGCGACGCCGAGGACCGCGCCCGCGTCCAGGCTCGGGTGGAAACCATTCTGGATGCGCTGGAGGCGCCCCTGCCGGCGTCCGCGGCGCGTACCGGCGCCGACAACCCGGCCATCGACCCCGAGATGGACGACGGCCGTTTCGTCTCCGGCCTGACCCAGGCCGGCTACGAGGACGCCGTGCGCCGTATCCGCGAATACACCCAGGCCGGCGACGTGATGCAGGTGGTGCCGAGCCAGCGTCTGTCGGCGCCGTTCAACGCCGAACCGATGTCGTTGTATCGGGCGCTGCGCAGCCTGAACCCGTCGCCGTACATGTTCTATTTCAACTTCGGCGATCACCACGTCGTGGGCGCCTCGCCGGAGATCCTGGTACGCGCGATGGACGGCGAGGTCACGGTCCGCCCGATCGCCGGCACCCGCAAACGCGGCCTCACGCCGGCCGAAGACGAAGCGCTCGCCGAGGAGCTGCTGGAAGATCCGAAGGAGATCGCCGAGCATCTGATGCTCATCGACCTCGGCCGCAACGATGTCGGCCGCGTGGCCACGCCGGGCACGGTCAAACTCACCGAGCGCATGGCGATCGAGCGCTATTCGCACGTCATGCATATCGTGTCCAACGTCACCGGCAAGCTGCGCGACGATCTGACGCCGATGGACGCACTCCGCGCGGCGTTTCCGGCCGGCACGCTCTCGGGCGCGCCCAAGATCCGGGCGATGGAGATCATCGACGAAATCGAGCCGGTCAAGCGCGGCGTCTACGGCGGCGCGGTCGGCTATCTGGCCGGCAACGGCAGCATGGATCTGGCGATCGCGATCCGCACCGCCGTGATCAAGAACGGCGAGATCCATGTCCAGGCCGGCGGCGGCATCGTCGCCGACAGCCAACCCACCGCCGAGTGGGAAGAAACCATGAACAAGGCCCGCGCGGTGATGAAGGCCGCGGCCCTGGCCGAACAGGGGCTGGCCACACGCCGGCCGATCGGCGAGGGGACGCAGAACCGCTGATCCATTCATATACGCCCGCGCCGGTCGGTCGGGATTTGCATGGCGCCGGCGGTGACGACCCGCACACCACAGGCCCCAATGTCAGGATAGTTGCCACCCGGTATGGCGGTTGACCTGCGTGTTCATCCGCTCCATCGCATGACAGGTACGGGTGCGAATGCGTTTGCACTAATGTTCGGGCAACGTAAAGACCGCGAGCCCTTCGGGCAATGCGGTTTCAGAACCAACCCGCCAGATCCGGGGCCGTTGTTTCGTAGGCGGTCACAAACCGCTCCAGCAGGCGTTTGGCTTCAGCGGCGTCGGCCAATCGCATCACTTCCGCCACTTCCCAGCGTCCAACGGGGCTGCCAGCGCGTGGGTATGGCCCCAAATCGACGCTTTGTGTGTTTGCTGGCGCTGCCGCTATCGTTCCCGATCAGCGATCAAGCCAACGCCCGGTACACATCCAGCGTCTGCCGTGAACACCGATCCCAACTGAATTCGGCGGCACGCTGGAGGCCGAGTTCGGCGTGGTGACTTCGCAAATCCGCGTCTTCCAGCAACACACGGAGCCCGTCGCGAATCGCATCCACGTCCAGTGGATCAACCTCAAGGGCAGCGCCGCCCGAAACCTCGGGCAAGGAAGTCACATTCGAAGTGACGATCGGCGTTCCGCTCGCAAAAGCCTCCAGCAGCGGAAGACCGAAGCCCTCGTATAAAGAGGGATAGGCGACGACAGCTGCGGACGAGTACAAGTCCGCCACCCACCGGCGCGGCAGATAACCCAGACACAACGCCTCCCCTCGGACCAGGAGTTCTTGCAAGCGCGCGACCAGCGTCGCATTGCGCCAACCACGAACCCCGACCAGTACCAGAGGATTATCGCGCCGCACCGCATCCGGTAGTGCGGCGTAAGCAGCAATCAGACGTTCCAGGTTCTTGCGCGGCTCAAGCGTGGCAACCGAAAGTACAAATCCCCGGTGACGCAAACCGAAGCGCAGCAATGTCGGGGCGACCTCGGCTGGCTCGCGCGTACGGAAATCACCTTCGGCGGCCAAATGGGTCACCGCGATCTTGCGGCTGGATACGCCGTACACATCGACGATTTCCCCGGCAACGAAACGCGAATCAGTGATCACCCGATCGGCCCGCTCCAATGCGCCGGGCAAGTGCCGATTGAGAAAAGCCACCCGTTCCGCCGGATGAAACTGCGGATATCGGACATGCGAAAGATCGTGGACCGTGATGACCACCGGCCCCGGGTAATGCAGCGGCATATAGTTCGGCTCATGATAGATGAACCCCTCATGCGCCAACGATCTCAAGGACCGCCTTGCCAGCCAGTCGCGCATAAAATGGCGCGCGGGATAGGCGCCCGGCATACCCCGGATCACGCCGCTGAACGACGCCGCTTTTTTCGCAAATATATTAGGTGGCTCGTCGCCGGCCGTCTGGTCGCTGTGTACCAGGCTCCGAAGCATATCGCCGCGTAACACCTGCCGCCCCTTGCACCCGGCAAGTTCAGCGACCTCGCCCGCCGCCGCCATCGCATCGATGAGATGTTCGGTGTACAGCCCGATGCCAGTCCGCGGGGACTTCAACGAATGCACATTGAACAAAACCTTCAACCGCCGCCCCTCTCATGCGGCGCACCAGCTTGAAGCATCCAGCTGAGCGTATCGCGCAGCGTGAGGCTTGGTTTATAGCCGATGGCGTCGGTGAGATGGCGATGCGATCCCCGCAGCACCGGAATCTCGTTGGCACGCACAAACGCGGGGTTCACCGAGACATCCATTGTATGACCTGTCAGACGCTGCATTATTGTCAGCAGTTCACGCAAGGCAACCGCTTTGCCCGAGCAGACATTAAAGACATCCGAATGCAAACTCGACTCCAGCAGTCCGATATAAGCACCGATCACGTCGCGGACATCCGAAAAATCGCGGCTGACATCCAGATTGCCAAGTTCAATGGTCTCGGCGCGGCGTCTAAACCGCGCAACCATCTTGGGCACCAGAAATCTCTCGTCCTGTCCCACGCCGGTATAGTTGAATGGCCTGGAAATCAGGATGGGCAAGCGTTCGAACCAGGTCCGCACCATGTGTTCCATGGCCAGTTTGCTGCAGGCGTAGTGGTTGACCGGCGCCGGACAGACCGACTCGTCGATCACCTCGGCACAAGGCTTGCCGTAGACGTTGGCAGAGCTGGCAATCAGCACCTTTCGCGGCAGCGTTGGCAAACGGGAAAGCGCGTCCAGCAAATTAAGCGTGCCGAACAGGTTGACGTCGTAAAAGCCGCGGGCATCGTCGTGCCCGACGAATGCCAATGCTGCCAGATGAACCACATAGACGGGCTCAACGTCGCGAACAGCGGCCTGCACAGCGGATGATTCCGTGAGATCGCAGGCAATCATGCGCGTGCGGCTTGTCTCCGACGCCTCGCTGCTCAAGCCGACTACGCGATAACCGCGCGCTTCCAGCGCTGGCACCAGGTAGCGGCCGGTGAAGCCGCTCGCCCCGGTCACCAGAACAACCGGCGCATCCATCAGAACAAAACTCCCGCCCGATTCCGCTCGATATCCGCTTCCACCATCATGGCGCAGAGTTGCTCCAATGTGGTCTCCGAACTCCAGCCCAGCTCGGCCTTCGCCTTGGCCGGATCGCCGATCAGCAAATCCACTTCAGCCGGGCGATAGAACCTGGGATTCACCCGCACAATAGTCTTGCCGGTCGCCGTGTCGAGGCCACGCTCCTGCTCGCCCCGGCCCTGCCACTCGAGCGTAATACCGACGCCCTTGGCCGCCATGGAGACGAAGTCCCGTACGGTTTCCGTCCGGTTGGTTGCCAGTACATACGTATCCGGCGCATCGGCCTGCAGCATACGCCACATCCCTTCAACGTAATCTTTTGCGTAGCCCCAATCGCGTTTCGCGTCCAGATTGCCCAGTTCCAACACATCCAGCTGGCCGAGCTTGATCTTGGCGATACCGTCCGTGATTTTCCGGGTAACGAATTCACGCCCGCGCAGAGGGCTTTCATGATTGAACAGAATGCCACTGACACCGAAAATCCCGTAGCTCTCGCGATAGTTCACCGTCGTCCAGTGCGCATAGAGCTTGGCCACGCCGTACGGGCTTCTCGGATGAAACGGCGTCTGCTCGTCCTGCGGCACTGCCTGGACCTTACCGAACATCTCCGACGTACTTGCTTGATAAAAGCGAATATCCGGGTTGACGATGCGGATGGCTTCCAACAGATTCAGCGCGCCGATACCCGTGATCTGGGCCGTCGTATGCGGCTGGTCGAAGCTCACACCGACAAAACTCTGTGCGGCGAGGTTATAAACCTCCGTGGCGCCCGTTTTCTCTAACAGGCGAATGGCAGAGCCAAGATCCGTCAGGTCAAACTCGACCAAATGCAGATTCGAATGGTCGGCGACGCCGAGCTCCCGGATCCGCCAGAAATTCACCAGGCTCGTCCGCCGGAAGGTAGCGTGGACGGTATAGTCCTTTTCAAGAAGCAACTTGGCCAGGTACGCACCGTCCTGGCCTGTGATACCGGTAATAATTGCATGTTTCATCGAAAACCTTGCCAAAGCAAATAAAGCGGCCAATAACTACCCACGAAAACAAGGCCCCGGGATCAAGACGAACCTCGCCGCCGACCTGTTACGCCTCATGGTTCAGTTCTGGCTCGCCCGCATTTTGTACGAGACTTTCGCAAATCGCACGAAAATTATCGCTTACGGCATCCCAGTCGAACTCTGTGACTACCTGCTTGCCGTTTCGCCCGAGCTGCTCGGCCAACTCGGGATCGGCGTGCAATAAGTGAATCGCCTCCGCCAGCTCACCCGGACCGACGAGCAGCGCATTCTCCTTATCCACCGCCAAATCATGGAATGCCGCGCAATGCTTGTTTGCAATCACCGGCTTCCCCGCCAGCCAAGCCTCGAGAAGCACGATGCCGAAGCTTTCGCTGCTACTCATATTACACACGGCAAAACAGGATAATAGAGCCCCCCTAACCACGTTGCGGGATTGGCGCCCCAGATACTTGGTATTGGGCGCTGCAACGGGCACACCATCATCGTCCGGGCCAATCAGTATTGCCTCTAGATCCACCCCTTCCCGGTTAAGATTCTCGACCGCCTCTATGATCTGCCGATACCCTTTCGCACCCGCTTTCCTGCCCAACACAAGAACAAACGGCCGAGGTGACGAGTGAACCTCTAGAAACGCTTCCTGGTCTGCCGGCGAAAACTGCTCTCTCGAATCACAGCCTGCCGGCAAATAACTCGTGTTGCAGCCTTTCTCGATAAGAAAGTCGCACGCAATCCGAGGCGTGGCGAGCACACGAGTCGCATTACGGGCGCTCTCGATCCAGTCCGGAAAGTGATAAAAATCGTCGTCGAGGTGGGCATGCGGAATAAGTATCGACGGCACACCCTGTTTTTTTGCCTCGTCGATAGCAACCACTGGTGGCCGAAACACATTATTGTGAGTCACAACCAGATCGTAGTCGGCCACATGATCCACGATGAAACGCTCCAGACTGCGGCTCCACGGTCCCCTTCCATCGCTGAGACGCACGCCTCGTGACGCTCTCGACTCCTCTGCGGCCTGATCAAGCAGGCGAAATACCCGCTCTGCGGGAAGCAGCGATAAGTGCTTTTGCAATAGTGTCGGCGCGGCAAGGTTAAGCGACCGACCCGCGACCGTCAGACGTGACACGGTGAAACCCAGGGGACGCGGATCGACCTCCGACTGTGGCGCAGATGTTACCAACCGGACCTCGCCTGCGTCCGCATCGAAAGACAGCGAGAATTTTCCTTTAACCGTATACGGCCCTGCGATAACACAAAGCCCACGGTAAATGGTCGTGACTGTGGCGCCCGCAGCAAAGCCTTTGCATTCGATCCGGCCTCCTTCATGCAGAAACACCCCGCATTCAGAAAACGTCCAGCGGGCCGCAGCCGCACCCTCGCCTTCGGGATATCCCCAGCCCCACGTCAGGCCGGTTTCCTCGAACCCGTGACGCAACTCTCGCTCGAGTACTTGATCAAAAAGCACCTGAGCGGACCACGCGTCATGCAAATGCGACGTTATCGCGTCAGGGTCGGGCTCATCCGCGGGAAAGCGCGCAAAACGTGTATTGGGGATATCCACCGGTACAACGAAATCCGGATCGAAAGTGTAGGTTTCGCTGAACCGCATGTAGCTGTGAATGCTGCTGACCTCGGGCGCAACCACATCAATATCAAATTCACCACTCCGACCCAGCGCACCCACGAACTTTTCGATGTTGGTTTCCGCGCCGCCTAGAGCCGGCGCTGTATAGCGATAAGCGACGTACAGGATTCGTTTCTTGTGCTTTTCCAGGCCTTGCAGCATCTCGACAAACCGTTCGGCGATGCCCTGCATTGCCAACTCTTGCTGAAACAGGTGCTGCCGGCGCGTCTTGGCCTCGGCCGCGTAAAGTTCGGGCGCTTCCAGCGTATTCCATATGGCCTCGGCAAACCGATCCAAGGGCTCAATGGCCAGATGCTCTTCTACGGCAGATGGATACCCACGCTGACCGAATTCCGTTGTAATCACAAACAGGCCATTGGCAAGATAATCGGCCAGCTTGATATTCGAGCCACTGCCCGATTTCATCGGGTTGAGCGCTATAGCGCACGATTGCATTACCGCACTTTTGGTCACCTCATCCACCACGCCCCAGAGACGCACATTCGCGGGCACCTTCAAAAGTGCGCCGCAAACAGATCCCAGAACATGGAATGGCAGATCGGGACACCGGGGCGCCAGTTCGTCCACGATGAATCGTGCGGCCTCGACGTTCGGTGGGTGGGCCGATCCGAGAAACACGATGCCGTAATCCCCGATCCTGCGGCACAAATCCTGTCGCATGCGATCGACGTCTGCGCCCGTTGCGGGTGTGGCCGCGCCATTACGCACCACGATGACAGGCGCTGCCGTGCGTTTGCCTTTTACGAGGCTTATCGCGTCTTCCCGCGAGACGGCGGCGATGGCCGCTGAACGTTCTACAGCCTGCCGCTCAATGCGTTCCACCTGAGACAATAATTCTGCTTCAAGGGGATGCTGTTCCAGAAGCCGCCGTTTGAGTTCCGTCTCATTATTATGAGACGAGTAAACAAAGCGGTCCCCCCAGGAAAGCGGTAGCGGAACCAAGTAACAGTGCTCGACCACCACGCACCGCGCGGATTGCCGCAGTAGGCGATAGACCGCATCAAGCCAGGGATTGGCCGTGCTGTGGCGACTCGCGATGATATCGTCCGCCGACACATGATACTGTGCGTTGATGGTCGCCAGATCAGCATCGTGTTCGGCCGTCCTGGGCACATTGATGACTCGGATGCCCGGGCTGTGCCATCTCGCGCTGAGAGTCCCATCGGTTGAAAAGCTGACCGCGACCACCGAACTCCAGCCACGCACCGCTTCATACAGACTTCGTGTACGCGTTCCGCCGCCGCCGACAGTCGCGAACGAATCATAATCATTCAATACCAGAACGAAGCAGTCGGCGTCACTCGCCGCCGCATCGCTGACAAGTGTCGCCAGGCGTTCCGCAACCGGCTGCGCGATCACATCCCATGTATACTGCTTCAAGCCCAGCGATTGTCCAGCCTGCCCGATAGCGGCAAGTGATATTGGATCAGCGGCCGCCCTCTTCAGCGCCTGCGGAAATTGGTCCGGGTTCGACTCAAGATATTCCTCTCCCGGAGCGGCCTGAATACCCCGCATGCCCATGGGTGTGGAAAGCACCGGCAAGCCATAGGCAAAATACTCGAGTACCTTGACGTTCGAGCCACTGCCCGTTGTCATCGGATTGAGGGCAAGATCAGCGCGCCTCAGTATCCGCGTCTTCGCGGCATCATCGACGATGCCGTAACGCTGCACATTGTCGGGATAACGTCCATCTTCTGGCAGGCAACCCCCGATGATGTCGAAAGCAACCTCGGGCATGGCCGGCGCCAGCGTGCGAACAATGAACTCCGCTGCCTGCACATTGGGTGGGTGCCCACTCCCCATGAACACCGCTCGAAACACATCGGATATCGTGTCCGACGAATCTTTCCGAGCGGCGGTGGCCGTCATCCCGTTCGGTGTATAAAGCGCCTCGAACCCGGAATTCGGGGCAAGCCTCCGAAACGCCGTCAGGTCACCCTCACTGCAATACAGCACCAGGTTCGCGTTTTCCAGAATACGCTGCTCGGCAGCCTCAACGAGATCATGCAAATATCCGGATTTCGCGCCTGGATGAAGCCGCCGGTATAAATGTGCCTCGCTATTGTGCGCGTTATAAACACGCGGCTTTTCGTCTGCCCCTGCGAACAAATCGTAATCCACGGTGAACGGGAAATCGTGAATAATGATATCCGCCCGGTCATACTCTTCCAGGTACGCCCGATGCAGCCGGGTAGGCCATTTCCCACAGGCCGCGATGGCCGGCCCGGAAAGATCGCCGCCACCTGAGTACTGCTCAAGCGCCGCATACTCACGGGCAAACTGTTCGCCCTTTGGAATGCGCCGTTCAACAAAATTAATGCCGTGATTGATAACCACTTCATCATCGCCGGGATGCGTCGAGGTCAGCAATGTGATCTGATGCCAGCGGCTGAGAGCCTGGTAGAAATGAAACAGACGCGACTGCCCGCCATTGGAGGGCGGAGTAAAGGCTGGAAAAAAACAAAACGCCAGAACCCTTTTCATTCATCCGCCCCGTAAGCATGGAAATATGTTTCCAAGGGCGTGCGCTGCCCGGCGTTAATCCCGTTCGACATTGCCTCGGAGCTTAGGCCCGCTGTTTCGTTTCCGGCACGTGTTGTTGCAGACGCTGCCGCCCCCGATGCAGCCCGGGCTGACCAAACGTCACCGCGTGAGCCCGATCCGAACTTAGACTCCAGATAAAGCTGGCGCAGCTTGATATTCAGCCCGGGCGCCCGGTTCAATACACGCAGTGCAGCACGCCTGAAACGAGGGGCTGTCTTGGCATAATTGCCCGCCCGACTCACCAAGCCGACCAGCATCCCGCGGCGGGCATTCCCGAGCTTGGCGGACGATGAATTTTGCATTGTCGAATTCCCGCGCGGCGAGGTGATACGCCACAACGTCTGGGTGTACGACGGTTTATGCTTCGGCGCTGGCTCTTGGGCTTCGGGTGCAACCGACGCGGCGGCGCTGGCGGCTTGGCCGCGCCGCAACCGGCGCTCGACACTTGGGATTCGCGTCACGAGCCGCTTGATGCGCGGATGCCGGCTCACGTAGTCGATCGCGCCGTCGACCGGATCCAGTCGAACGGCCGTACTTTTGGCCCGGCGACGCCCCTCACGGGCGACTTGCGCCCCCCAACGCAGTGGCTCCGTAACCCGCCACGATCGGCTGTTGTAGACGGAATGCAATTCCGACTGCGCGGCTCCGGCGGCATCCAGCGCCTGCTGTGCCATCGTCGTTGCAGTCTCTACGCCGGTTCGGGCGGCATCCAGAGCCTGCGTTGCAGTCTCCACGCCGGTTCGGGCGGCGTCCAGGGCCTGCTCGGCCGTTTCATGGGCCGTCGTCGCCGTCGTCTCCGCCCCGGCGAAGCGGGCATCGAACCGCTCGGCCAGGTTCTCGTACGGCATGCCGTACGCCGCTTCGAATGCCGTATCGAAACACTCAAGCTGCGACGCGGGTCCGTGCTTCTGCGCCACAACCGCATAATCCGGGCTGGCCCCGCCGATCACTTCACGCACCCCGATCGGCACATCGCCGTGCAAACGCCGATCCTCCTGCAGCCGCAGAATTCGGGTTCGGGCAAAGCCCGCGTACTCCGGCAGAAACGCCAGCAGCGGCGGCGGCAACGGGTGACGATGGGTCGGGTCGAGATAGAAATGCCGCGACGCCACCAGGATATTTTCCGGGTTTGGCGTCTCGAGAATGAGCAGCCCGCCCGGCAACAGCACCCGCAACGCTTCGCCGACCAGGGCCTGCAATGTCTCGAACGGTAAATGCTCGGCGATATGAAAGCCCGAAACCAGAGCGAGGCTTTCGTCTTCCATTTCCGCCAGCGCCGCGAGCGCGTCCGCCTGCCGCACCGCAAGCTCACGCTCACGGCAGGCCGCCAGCATGCCCGCATCCAGGTCGACGCCCTCGGCAGCAAACCCCTGGGCCTGCACGACTTCCAGCCACTCGCCCCGGCCACAGCCCAGATCCAGCGCGCGCGGCGCGGTCGTGGCTTCAGTCAGCGGCGCCAGAAACGGCAGGTAAACGCGCAACCGCGCGTCGATAGTCTCGCGCGTGCCGCGAAAACGGTCCTCGAAGGCGCGATAAAAACCGTTTTCAGCCACGCTCACACTCCCATTCCGGGGGCAGCCACATCGCGCCGGTGAATACCGGCCGGTTGACATTCACCACATCGAACACCGCCGCGAGATCCCACCAGTCGTAGTTAGCCGCCACGTGCGTATCGAACGCATGCAGGGCAACCGCCACGGAGTAGGAGCCGACCCCCAGATTCGCGGGGAAGCGGAAGGTGTAGCCGAAACACTCGCCCGCCGACACGTCGGTGAGACTTGCCCCCAGATGATGCGTGTTGATACCGAACATCGGCTGCCCCAGCCGATCCTTGATCACATAACCGAGCACCAGCCGCTCCAGGTCGACATGCGCCCGACACGCGACCCGCAACGCAACCGGCTCGCCCACGCGAAGGTGCTCGACGGCCTTGCCGGCGGCATCGCAAAGCGTCACCGATTCAACCCGGGCCTCGCCCGTGCCCGAGCGCGTCTGCACGCGACCGCTCTCGGTTTCGGTCACCTCGATGGTGCTGCTCTCTTCTTTTTCCGCGATCAGCGCGTTATAGAAGTCCATCACGGCTTCCGGCTGACCATCCTTGATCACGCGGCCTTCGGCGAGCAGCAGCGCACGCGTGCAGAGTGTCTGAATCGCGGTTCGGTCGTGCGAGACAATCAGAAGCGACGTACCTTCGGCCTGGAACTCTCGAATCCGCGCAAAGCTTTTGTGCTGGAAATACGTATCGCCAACCGACAACGCCTCGTCGATAATCAGCACCTCCGGCCGGTAGGCGGTCGCCACGGCAAACGCCACGCGCATCTGCATGCCGCTGGAATAGGTACGTACCGGCTCATCGAAATACCCGCCGATCTCGGCAAACGCCTCGATATCGCCGATGACTGCATCAACCTGTTCGCGGCTGAAGCCCATCAATCCTGCCGAGTGGTACACATTCTGCCGCCCCGTGAGATCGGCATGAAACCCCATGCCCAACTCGAGAATCGCCGCAATACGCCCGCGCGCGACCGCCTCGCCCGTGCTCGCCCGCAGCGTACCGGTGATGATCTTGAGCAAGGTACTCTTGCCCGCACCGTTCTGGCCCACGATCCCGACCGCCTCGCCCGGCGGGATTTCGAAGTCCACGTTCTGCAGCGTCCACTGTTCGGCGATCGGCTTGAAGCCGAAACCGAACCAGGACAACACCCGCCGCCACTCGCCGCCGTAGTCGCGATACGCCTTGCCGAGGCCGCGCACTTCCAGTACCGGTGCGTCGTTACTCATAACACGTCGGCCATATCTTCGGCGGCGCACCGATAAATCCGCCACGAAAGCGCGAGCAGCACGGCCGCCAGCACCGCGGGATAGATCAGGGTTTCAATATCCGGCGAGCGGCCATACACGAGCACCGCGTGATAAGCCTCCACCACGCCGGTCATGGGATTGATCAGCAGGATATCCTGATAGCTTGTCGGCAGCATGCGCGCGGTATAGACCACCGGCGTCAACCAGAACCAGAACTGCAGCACAATCCCCATGATCTGGCCGACGTCGCGAATGAACACATTCACCACCCCGATCAGCAGCCCCAGACCCAGAGCCAGCGCCACGGTCAGCGCGGTGAGCAGCGGCAACCACAACAACGCCGGCGACGGCCAGTGCCCCATCAGCGTGAACACCACAAAAATGGCCACGAACAGCAGCACATTGGTCACCAGCGTGCTGCCGGCGGCAATCAGCGGCAGACTGATGCGGGGGAACGACAGTTTCTTGATCAGGTTGGCATTGGCGACGAACACATTCAGACAACGTCCGACCAGCTCGTTGAACAGGTTCCAGCCGAGCATGCCGGCCATCAGATAAATGGCATAGCCGAAGCGGCTGTGCACGCCGGGCATCTTGGCCGACAGCACCGCCGACAACACCAGCGCATAGATCGCCACTTGCGCCAGCGGGTTGAGAATCATCCAGAGACCGCCCAGCCGACTGCTCGCGAACTGAGTCAGAAACTCGTTCTTGATCGACCCGACAATAAAACCCCGGTAGCGCCATACAGAAGCAATCAAAACATTCAAACCCTCTGCAGCATGAGCGCGCCCCGACACGCGCACGCTGCTATTTCACACATCTTTCATTTGGTCTTCAAATGACAGTCCGGCGGCCCCATCGCATAAACCTGGGCTGCCCCATCCGGGGCCACGAGCCGCACACGCCCCGACGTACACATGCCGTTGTTGGCGAAGTGGATAGGCTTCAACACCTCGAGCGACCATCCTTTCGGCACCTTCGGCGCGGTCTTGTTGTTCAACTCGAAGCCATGCCCATGCACATAGGCCTTGAGCGACAGCTCATTGAGCTGCTGCACGATCTCGCTGCGTTGGCCATGGCCACGCCAGGCCCCGATCATCTTCATCGCCTGCGGAATGACCACCGCCGTGATCAGCGCCCCGATGAACAGCACGACGGTAATCTCCAGCAGCGTCATGCCGCGCTCGCGGCCGGGGCCGGTTGCCCTACGACCGCCCGGGCGGCAAATAGCCGATATCCGCATTAATGCCCTTGCCACCCGGCTTGCCGTCGGCACCGTCCGACCATAGTGCAAACGGCATGTTCTTAGGCCCCGGCACCTGATAATGATAGGCATAACCCCACGGATCCTTCGGCACCTTCGGATCACCCAGATAGGGTCCGTGCCAGCGCTTGGCCAGTGACGGGTTCGACGGCGGCTGCACCAACAGACTCAATCCTTCATGGTTGTTCGGAAACCGACCGTAGTCCAACTCCAGGGTCTGCAGCGAATTTTTAAGCATTTTGATCTGCACCTTGGCGGTCTTGACCTTCGACTTGTCCGCCTGGCTGAACAGGCGCGGACCGATCAACCCGGCCAGCAGGCCGATTATCACCAATACCACCAACATTTCGATCAGCGTAAAACCACGCTGTGCGCGCTGCATTCAACTCTCCTCCCGCGCCGGGCGCGCAGGCATCATGGCAAAGGAAAAACGGTCGCTACTGGAGCACCGCGTTGTTCAGACTGGTCACCGCCAGCATGATCGCGACCATCAGCAGCCCGATCGACGCACCGATGAACAGAATCGCCGCCGGCTCGAGCAGCAGCAGAAAGCGTTTCATGCGCTGCGTGGCCGACGTATTGTATACCCTCGTCAAAGAGGCCAGTACCTCCGCCAACCGCCCGGACTGCTCGCCCACGCGCAACAGATTAGCACCCATGGGATCAATCAGATGCTGACGTTCCAGCGCATCGGTCAGCCGTTCGCCGGCGCGGATGTTGGCCTGTACAGTCGTGAGCCGGCGCCGCAGGCTGGCGATGGTCACGGCCTCGGCGCTCAGTGCCAGCGCGCGCGCCAGCGGCACCTTGCTGCTCAGCAGCGCGCCCAGGGAATGCGTCCAACGCCCCATCTCGGCCTGCAGCAACCAGCTGCCGATGCCCGGCAGACGCAGCAGCGTGTCCTCCGCCGTGCGCCGCACCTGCGGTTGCTGCAGCAACGCCCAACACACCCCGGCGACCCCCGCCACGCCGGCGAGCACGAGCAGCCAGTGGTCGTGTAAAAACATACCGATGTGCAAAACAACGCGGGAAATCCAGGGCACCGAATCGCCGCCCTTGGACAGCAACCGCTGGAATCGCGGCACCACAATCGCGAATATCAGCACGATCGCCGCCAGCCCGGCGATCACCAGGATCGCCGGATAGATCAGCGCATTACGCAGCTCACGTTGGCTCGACGCGACATATTCCATGCGGTCCAGCGCGGTTCGCATCGCCCCGCCCAGATCGCCGGCAGCCTCACCGGCGCGGATCATCTGCAGCACGTCGGGTGGCAGCGACAGCCGCGAACGCTCCAGCGATTCCGAAAACGAATCGCCGCCGCGCAGCCCGGCATGCAGTTCGTCGAACACCGTCCCGAGCGGGGTGTTGGCGTGTCCCTTGCGCAGTGACGGCAACGCCTCGGAAAGCGGCACGCCGGACGCCAGCAGCGTCGCCATCTCCTCCACCGCCTGCTTGCGCATCGCCCCGGTCAGCCGGCGGCTGCGCAGCCGTCCGCCGCGCGGCTGGCGCGCCGGCGCAATCGTCAGCGGCAACAGCCCCTGAGCCTGCAACGCCCGATAGGCCGCCGACTCACTGTCCGCCTCGATATGCCCTTCCATGCCCACGCCCTGGGCATTGGTGGCCTCGTAATGGAACAACTCAGCCGGCATGATCGACTTCCAGCGCGGAAGATACCGGCTTGTCTTCGTCCATACCCTCCATCACGCCGGTCACGCGGAACACCTCATCCAGCGTCGTCTGGCCGCGCCAGGCCTTTAGCAGCCCATCTTCGCGCAGCGTCCGGAAATGCGACGGCAGCGCCTCGCTCATCCGTGCCCGTGGGGCCGCTTCCGAGACCAGCCGTTCCAACGTGGGGCCCACTTCGATCCATTCATAAATACCCACGCGCCCACTGTAGCCGGTCCCCATACACTGGCGGCAACCCACCGCGCGGTGAAAATTCGGGGCATCCGGCAGCAGCGCGCCGAAACGCGCGCGCAGACTGTCCAGCACGCCCGACAAGCCATCCGGCGCGGCCTCGGGTTCCCGGCAATGGGGGCACACCCGACGCACCAGCCGCTGCGCCAGGACCCCGCGCACGGCCGAGGCCAGCAGATACGGCTCCACCCCCATGTCGATCAGCCGGCCGAAGGCCGAAATCGCGTCGTTGGTATGCAACGTCGAAAACACCGTATGCCCGGTCAGCGACGACTGCACCGCAATGCCGGCCGTCTCGCCGTCGCGCACCTCGCCGATCATGATCACGTCCGGGTCCTGGCGCAGGATGGCGCGTAGCGCGCGCGCGAAATCGTAGCCGATGTCGGCATGCGCCTGAACCTGCACCACGCCGTGCATCCGGTTTTCGACCGGATCCTCCACCGTGATGATCTTGCGCTCGCCATTGTTCACCTCGCCCAGCAGCGCATAAAGCGTGGTGCTCTTGCCCGAGCCGGTCGGCCCGGTGACCAGCATCAGCCCGTGCGGCTGGTTGGCCACATGCTTCATCTGCTGGTACAGATCCGGCTCGAGCCCGAGCACATCCAGATCGAGCCGGCGATCATCCTTGGGCAGCAGACGCATCACCACCGACTCGCCGTCGGTATCCGGCAACGTGGAAATACGCACATCCAGCGTCATCCCCGCCGCCTGCAGGCTGATCCGCCCGTCCTGCGGCAAGCGCCGCTCGGCGATATCCAGATCGGCCATCAGCTTCACCCGCGACAGCACCGCCTCCATACGCGTGCCCGTGGTGCGCATATGATCGACCAGTACGCCATCGATGCGAAAGCGTACCCGCAGCGCGCCGTTGTCGGGCTCCAGGTGGATATCCGAGGCATCCAGCTCCACCGCCTGGGTGAGCACATTGTTCACCAGCGACACCACAGGCGCTTCCTCGGCCAGTTCGCGCAGATAGGCTTCATCATCGCGGTTGCCGCCCGAGCGGGCATCCACCAGGCCCAGCCAAAGCGACTCCGCCTGCGAGCCGAGCAGATGCCATGCCACATCCAGCCCGCGCGCCTCGGCCAGCTCGTTGACCAGCACATCGGCCGGGTCGCGCCCAGCGAAATGCAGCTGCCCGTCGTCGTCCAGCCACGGAATAATCTGCCGGAACAGGAACCAGTCGCCGGAAAAGCCGGTATGCTGGATGCCCGCTGCCACCGCCTCCGCCGTGGGCGGCTGCGCGTTCGGCGCGTAATGCACGCCCAACTGCTCAGCCAGCACCGGCAGCAGCCGATCCTCCGAGCACACGCCCAGGCGATTCAACACCGCGCCCAGCCAGCCGCCGTATTCGGCCTGGAACCGAAGTGCCTTGTCCAGTTCGGCCGCATCGATGCGGCCGGCTGCAATCAGCATCTGGCCAAGCATCTGTGGGGAGTCGGGGGATTCAAGTGCGTCTGTCATCGGGGCTCACCCTCGCGCATTCTGGGAACAAGCCGGTTCGGCCGCATCCGCGGCCCGCCGGCCCGGGGCCCGGCCGTGGCGATGACGGCGGCGCCAGCGGGCGACCGGCCGATCGACGACCCAGAATGCAGCCCAGGACAGCCCGAACGAAACCCCCAGTACGGCCAGCACATTGGCAGCCGACCCCTGCGGTCCCACGGGATGCATCTGAAAATACCAGATGGGCAGAAACTGCGCCAGAAACACGCCATACGCCAGATAGCCCAGCCGCACATCCCAGCGGTGAACCGGCAGCCGCCCCAGCCCGTGGATGGCGGCCATCCCCGCCACCAGCCCGATCAGTTCCTCGCGCAGATACGGTGCGCTCACATGCCCGGCCGCCCAGGCCACCGCCAGCGCGGCCACCACGGTTGCCGCCGCGCCCCACTGCAACGCTCGATCCCGGCGCCGGATCGCCGCCCCGAGCAGAAAGATGAACAGAATCCCCGGCAACAGCCGATAGCCCCAGGTATCGGTATTCACCAGCCCGCTGGCGGCCACCACAAACCAGCACGCGCTGACCGCAAACGCCGCCCGGAATGCACGCAGGCCGCGCAAAAGCCCCGGCGCCACCAGATAAAACTGCAACTCGGCGGCCAGCGACCAGGCCGGCGGAATGAAGGTCGCGTGCCCGATCCCGGTGAACATGAAAAAATTCAACGGAATGATGAACAGATTCTGCAGCAGCGTGGCCGCATCGACCGGCCCGCGCATATAACCGGCTCGATAGCCGGTGGCCCAGATAAACGCCCCCGCCAGCGCAAGGAACAGCAGATACGGCGGCACAATGCGCAGCGCGCGGTCGCGATAGAAGGCCCAGGTATCGCCCGGACGATCGAAATAGCGCAAAAACTGGTCGGCCATGATATAGCCCGCCAGCATGTAGAAAACCACCACCGACGCCACCCCGGGATTCAACCCGGCGAACAGCACGCCGCAATGGGACACGGCCACGAAGCTGGCCAGTACAAGGCGCAGAATACCGAACATTCCATCAATATTAGAGCCTGTTGCCGTCTCGCGCGAGCCTGCAAATGAAACCACAGCAAGCCTCTGGGGCAACCGGCCGGTCATCCAGACGCGCACAACCCATACCGACGTCGGCAGTCGCCTGCCGCAGCGCATGTACAATCACGCGCTAAGCCGCAGCCCGACCGACTCAACCGCATGGCGCACAACGCGATCGACTCCACGCTGGCCAGGTCGCCGACCGCGCCCCTCCGGTCGCGGGCACCCGCCGCCTCATCCGGGCACGCCATGGCCGGTTTCGGCCTGCTGGAAGCCATCGTCTCGCTGGCCTTGATCAGCGTCGGCGCGATGGCCGCCTACGACTGGATCAACACCAATCTCATCAGTGTCGGCCGAATCCAGGATGTCGCCCGCAAGACCGAAGCGAAAAACAACATCCTCGGCTATCTCGACAATCTCAACCCCATGCAGCAGGGCAGCGGCCAACAGGCGTTCCTGCATTACCGTATCCGTTGGCAAAGCAAACCCGTGGCGCCACCGCGCGACCAGGTCAACAGTGCCAGCGGCACCGGCCTGTACCAGGTCGCGCTCTACCGCGTGAGCGTCGCGGTATCACGCCCCCAGCAGGGCCACTGGTTCAGCATGTCCTGGACCCAGATCGGCTACAAACAGGTCCGCAAGGCACGCGGGCCGCTGTCCTGAAGATGGCAGCCGGAGGCACCGCCATGCGTGGCTTCACCCTGATAGAAATGCTGGTCGCCCTCGTGCTGACGACATTGATCACAACCCTGATCATGCAGGGCATGAGCTATCTCTGGCGCATGCAGTCTCACTACGACCAGGTCATGATCAACGCCTCCCAGCGCGACATGCACGCCGCCTGGTGGCGCCAGAGCGTGCACGACATCATCGCCACTCGCAGCGACAACCCCCACCGCTTTACCGGCAACGCCCACCAGTTCTCCGGCCTGAGCCTTGACGTACCGGGCCAGATCCCCGGCATGCCCGGCGCCGTGCACTGGAAGATCGCGCCTCAGCACGGCCACGACGAACTGCTCGGCAATGGCCTACACATCCTGCAGCTGCCGTCGGGCAGTCGCTTCGTGTATCTGGACAGTGCGCGCAAGGCCCATGCGCAGTGGTCGCCGCAGGCCTCGGCCCCGCCGCTGCCCCACGTCATCGTCATCAAGAAAGACGATGCCGTGGTCTGGGCCGCCTCGGTGCAACAGCCCCAGCGCCGACCGCTGCCGATATCCGCCGGGCCAAACGGCAACAACAACGGCGGCGGGTTCGTGCCATGAACACGGCACGCAGCCAGCAGGAAGGCTATGTGCTGCTGATGACCCTGGTGTTTCTTAGCGTCATCACGCTCACCGTCGGCTATTTCCAGCACAAGGTCGGCGAAGCCCGCCACCTTGTCGCCAACGCCCGCGACAAGACCGAACACCACATGGCGATGCACTCCGAGCTCAATACCATGCTCTATCGGCTCGCCGTGGTCCGCCCCACGCGCGAGGGCATCGGCAAGCCGCCGAATATCATGCGCGTGGACAACCGCGCCTACGTCGACCACAGCACCGGCGTGCAGGTGCGACTCATGGACGCCCGCGGCCTGATCAGCCTGCGCTACCCCAGCCGCGAACGCCTGCAACGGCTGCTCGGCGAATACGGCCTGCCGGTCGATCAGCAGAGCCAGTTCTACGATGCCCTCAAGGACTACACCGACCCCGACAACCTCCGCCGAATCAACGGCGCGGAAAAACCCCAGTACCTGGCCCGCCACATGGCCCCGCCCAGCAACCGGCCGCTGCGCAGCGTGCTCGAACTGCGCCGGGTGTATGGCTGGGCAAGCCAATCGCAACTCGTCGACAACCCCGACTTCATGCAGCTGTTCACCATCATGCCCGTGCCCGGCATCAACCCCAACGCAGCGCCCATCCCCGTGTTGGCCACTTTGCCCCGCGTGGACCGCCAGCTGGCCAAACGGCTGGTCAACTATCGCCAGAACCAGCCGCTCGGCATCGGCATCATGGGTCAGCTCACCGGCCTGAGCGCCATGCAGATGCAATTCACGGTGTTCCCGTTCCCCTCCAAGTTCTTCCGCATCACACTCTCCTGCGGTTCTTGTTTGGTTCCGGCCATGCAATACAATGTCGCGCTTACGCCCTCGAGCAGCCACGCCCCGTGGGACTTCGCGTCGGTGAGACGACTGGATGCCAGAAAGCCCAAAAGCCCTCCGCAACCGCTTCCGAAAGTGGTTCCCTTCAAGCCTGTTTCGGCCGGCGCGCTTTCTCCGTAGCCGCGCGGGCACCGAGCGCCTGCGCCGCGGCCTGCTCGGCCGCGAGATGCTGCTCGCGCGCGAGCTGATCCACTTCGAATACCTGTCGTTTCCGGCCGAGATCACCGCGGCCCAGCGCAACAAGGCGCTCGCGCTCAAGATCCAGGCCGGCAGCCCTTATGCCCGCACCGGCCACGTCGCCCTGTGGGACGGCAACGCCGCGCAAGTCTGGTTCTGGGATCAGGCCCGTGTCAGCGACATCAAGCGCGCCGTGGTGCTGCCCGAAACCCTGGCCCATCCGCCGCGCGCCGATGGCGTGCGCCTGCTCGCCCTGTCCACCGGCTACGAAGCCCAGGTCTGGCAGCGCGGCGCATTGCGCGCCAGCCGGTTCTGGCCCGAGCCGCCGGCGCGCGCGGCCTGGCAGGCCTTCATCCGCCGCGCCGGGCAATCGGCCAGCGCGCCGGCCGAGCCGCCCGCCGCCGAAACGCCAAGCTGGCTGGAGCGCCCCTATGCCCGCGGCGCCGGCAACGAACTCGGCCAGCTGCGCGCCCAGACCGGCAAGCTCTGGATTGCCGGCTTCGCCGTGCTCGCTCTCGCGCTCGCCTGGCAAGGCACGCGCTATTTCAAATACCAGGGCCTGCAGCATCAACTCCAACAGCATATTGAAGCGCTGCGCCAGCAAAGCCAGCCGCTCATCCGGGCCCGCGCCCAGGCCCGCTCTCGCCTGCAAAAGGTCCAGACCCTGCAGCAACATCTCGACCAGCCCTCGCCGCTGGTTATCATCGATGATCTGCTCAAGACCATGCCGCAGAATGTCCATATCGAGCACTTCAACCTCTCCGGCAACACGGTCAAAGTGCTGTTCTCCGGCCAGAAACTGCTCAACACCGCCAAGATCGTCGGCCGCATCCAGACCCTGCCCTACGTGGCCAGCGTGAACACCGGGGACGCCCGCAACGGTCAGCTTCAGCTCACCATCGGGCTCGCCTCATGAATCTCGGCGACCCACTCAGCGACCAGCTCAAGGCCCAGCTCCGCCAGGTCCGCGAACACCCGTGGCTCGGTCAGGCCCTACTGGCCATCGCGGCCATCATGCTGCTCTACAGCGTGCTCACCCTGGCCGACACCAACCAGCAGATCGCCCAGCAATGCAAGCAGCTCGAAGCGCGCGCCGAGCGCATCGCCCAGATCGCCGATCAGAAGCAATGGCGCAAGCGGCGCCAGCAGGTCAGCTCGCGGCTGTCGCAACTGCAGAGTCAACTGTGGCAGGCGCCCACCCCCGCGCTCGCCCAGGCCAACCTGCAGGACAAGCTCAACATGCTCGTCCGCCAGAACAACCTCAAGAACGCCCGCCTGCAGGTGGGTCAGCTCATGGCCGTGCCCAACGCCGACTTCCGGCGCATCAAGGCGCAGCTCGACTTCAAATTCGACCCGAACACCCTGCCCACCGTACTCGCACGGCTCGCCGGCATGCAGCCGCAGGTGATCTTCGACGGGCTCGAATTCCACGATCAGCCCGACTCGCGCGTCACCCTCGGCCTGTTGTTCTATTTCCGCGGCCAGGGCCAGAACCCGAACAATAACCAGAGCAACAACCCGAACGGCAACCCGAGCAACGCCCCGTCGACGGATACCGACAATGGATAGAGCGCGCGCTTCACGCTATCTGCTGATCGGCCTGCTCGCGGTGGCGGTGATCTGGGGCATGTGGCTCGTGCCCGTGCCCCAGCCGAGCGGCGGCGACGCGGCCGGCGGCGCCGGCGATTGGCATCTGGCCCCGATCGCGCCACCCGCCGACCCCAAGAAACTCGCCACCCGACTGGCCCAACGCCAGGGCTGGGGCAGTCCCGCCGGCAGCGCTGGCGGCGGCAACGGCGCACAGGCCGGCAGCGCTAACCACAGCGGCCACAACAGCGCGAAACAGACCGCCACGCACAGCACCATTCTCGGCATCACCAGTGTCGACGGCCAGCCGCGGGTGGTCCTCATGCACAAAGACCAGGTCGATACCTACGGCCCGGGCGACAGCCTGCCCGACGGCCGCCGCATACAAGCCATCCACGGCCTCGAAATTACCCTTGCCCCGGCGCCGGACAACAAGAACAGCAAGGCCAACGCGGGCGCCCAGGGCAAAAGCAAGAGCCACAACCAGGGCCAGAGCCAGGACAAGAACGGCAACGGTGCGGCGCGAACCCAGACCCTGCACCTGTTCCCCTACGACAAGAGCCATCTCGGCATGCCGAAAACCAGCCCGGACCACAACGCCCCCAACGCCGGCTAAAACGCCCCGCGGCCATTGGCCGCGCTGTGCGGGGTTGCCTTCCTTCAGTGACCTTTCTTGCGCAAACAAGAAAGGCGACGCACGCATCATCGCGCAACCCGCGCCCGATCAAGGATTTTCACAAGCGACAGAATAATCGAGACCGCTCACCGCAACCGCGTACAACAACGGGAATGATAAAGTGTGTCGCTTCGCGACCCCTCTGCCCATCCTCAGCCCGAGCATCCGCTCCATGACGACACAGCTTGCGCGCCCCTTCCTGACGCATGTTCTCGCCCTGCTTTGCCCGCTGGCCCTGCTGCTCGGCGGCTGCTCCATTACCACCCCCATGCACATCCCCAAGCCGGTTCAGCCGAAGCAGAGCCAGGCCAAAACGGGGAGCGAGCAGTTGCGTGCGGGGAATCAGGAAAAACCGCAGACCAAGGTCCAGGCCACCCCGCAGGTGCCCTCGGCGGCCTACGCGGGCAGCGGCGCCTCGCCCCGGGCCCAGCTGCGGAACATGCTGCAACACGGCCCCGGCCAGTCCGGCGCGCAGACCCCGCAGCAGCCCAGCCAGGGCCAGGGCCAGAGCCAGGGCAAAAACCAGAATCAGAACAACAACGCCGGCTCACAGACCCACCAGGTCACCAAGATTCCGGCCCAGGGCGGCCAGCCGGCGCGCTACAAGATCAGCTTCGATCAAATGCCGCTGCCGGGCTTCATTCAGTACGTGCTGGGCGACCTGCTCAACTTCAACCTGTATGTCGCGCCCCGGGTCGCGCAGGACAAGAACAAGGTGGTCACCCTGCGCGCCGACCACCCCGTCACCAGGGCCCAGCTCATCGCCACCACCCGCACCGTGCTCAACAGCTTCGGCCTGGCCCTGGTCCAGGACGGCCAGCTCTACCGCGTCATGCCCAGCAAGGACGTCAAGAACGTGGCGCCCAAGTATCTGCGCAACCAGAACGAAGCCAGCACCCCGACGGACCTGCGCCCGGTATTCCATTACATCAAACTGCAGAACGCTGATTTCCAGAACGTCTATCAGACCCTCAACAGCCTGCTCAAGGGCCAGCAGGTTCAGATCTATCCGCAGCGCAGCCAGAATTCGCTCATTCTCTATGGCCAGCGCGCGGATGTGCAGAATGCGCTCGACGCCGTGCACCTGCTCGATCAACCGCGCATGCAGGGCACGCAGGGGCGCATGATCAGCCTGGCCTATCTGCAACCCAAGACCTTGGCCGACAAACTCGGCAAGGTTCTCAGCTCCGAAGGCTATGCCGTCGGCGGCGAGTCCAGCCAGGGTAACGGGCCCGGCGCCATCTCGCTCATCCCGGTGCCGTCCTCCGGCAGCATCATCCTGCTCTCGCCCAACCACAAGCTGCTCCAGCACGCCGTGGCCTGGGTCCACAAGCTCGACTCGCCCGGCCAGCGCAGCGGCAACAAGGGCCTGTATGTCTACCGCGTGAAAAACGCCAACGCCACCGCGCTCGCCCGCACCGTCAGCCAGTTTTTCGGCGGCAGCGGCGGCAGCGGCAGCGGCAACCAGGGCTCGCCCGGCGGGCTCACCCTCAGCGGCACCGCCGGCACCGAAACCACCAGCGGCGGCACGGGCGGCATGTCGAACGGCCCCGGGGGCAACAACAGCAATGGCGGCTTCAATAACGGCAACAACAACAACGGTAATGGCAACAACGGCAACGGCAATCGCAACAACAACGGCGGCAGCCAGCCCCGCGTTTTCGGCAAGGACATCGTGGTCAACGTGCCGACCAACAGCATCATCTTTCGCGGCAGCGCCCAGGACTTCCAGCAACTGCGCAGCCTGCTGCAGGAGCTCGACCAGCCCGAACGCCAGGTCCTGATCGAAGTCACCATCGCCGAGGTGGACCTCAACAACACCCAGCAGACCGGCATCTCCTGGGCCCTCGGTGCCGCCGACATCGGCAATGCCGTGCTCAAGGGCGGCACCCTCGGCGGCCTCAGCGTGCCCGCCAACAGCGGCATCAACTTCTCCGTGCTCAACAACAGCGGCGCCACCCGCGCGCTGATCGAGGCGCTCGCCACCAACAGCCATGCCCGTATCCTGTCCACCCCGCGCATCATGGCCCTCAACGGCCATCAGGCCTTCATCAACGTCGGCAACTCGGTGCCCGTGCTCACCTCGCAGCAGACCTCCAACACCCAGATCAACGGCAGCAGCAGCATCCTGCAGAGCATCCAGTACGTCGATACCGGCGTCATCCTGAGTGTCACCCCGGTCATCCACGGCCAGGGTGATGTCGACATGCAGGTCAAACAGGAAGTCAGCAACGCCAACTCCACCAACACCGGCGTCAGCAACAGCCCCACCATCCAGAAGCGCACGGTGCAGACGGACCTGTCCGCCCCCAACGGCGACACCGTGGTGCTCGGCGGGCTGATCAAGCGCAACCAGAGCACCTCCAACAGCGGCGTGCCCCTGCTCAAGGACCTGCCCGGGATCGGCGCCCTGTTCCGCACCCGCAACCAGAGCGACGACCGCACCGAGCTGCTCGTGTTGCTGACGCCGCACATCCTGAGCCATGCCAGTGGCCTGCAGTCGGTCACCCAGGCCTTGCGCAATCGCTTCCCGGGCCTGTCGCAATAAGCCCCGGCGGGCATGGTCCGTCGGGCCGGTCCGCCGCCGGCCGGTGGCCGGCCGTATTGCCGGCGCCCCCTGTGGTTTGCCGCGGCTCGACCGTCCATCGCAAAAACAGGGCCCTGGGGCGCATTTTTGTTGACACCCTTTCCCGCAGGTCCCTACACTTGGTCCGCATCGTCCCGGACCATGGCGCTCTCGTCATCGCGGTTTTGGGGGGATGTTGTCGACAAGGACGAGAGACGTCTCATATCCGTTTCAATGGAGAGAAACCAGATGTATTTTCCTAAAAAGAGTGCCGTGGCGCTTGCGGTTGCTGCTACGTTTGTGGGCGGTGCGTTCACGACCGCGTTCGCGGGCACCGCTAGTTCGACTTACAATACTTATGCGACCGAGGCGGCAACCGCTGGCAACTTGGGGAAAGTAGCCAGCCCGAGCTTGGGGTATCAGCCGAATCAGGTGATCGCAAGCGGCTCAACGTTCACGATCTACATCAAGCTGACCGGCGGGGCGACCTGGGACAGCACGGCCGCAGGCACTATTTCGGGTAGTGGCAACGCGACCTACGGAGGCAACGCGGACTTATCAGGTGAGGCCGTTAGTTCAGACGGATCGGTGTTGGCTCTTACGTTCACTGCATCCGCAGGCTATGGCCAACAGTCGGTTTTCAGCTTGAGTTCAGTAACCAACCTGGTCGACTTGTCGAACGCGACGGCGCTGCAGACAGCGGGCGGCAAGATCACCGCAGATTTCGCGTTTGCCAACGGGGCAGCGACGAGTCCGGTGAGCTACCCGTCCAGCCCGATTGACTCGGCATCCGGCACCGTTGCGGATTCGCAGCAGGCGATTCAGATTAATGTCGTGAGCAGTGGCGATGCTGCGTTCACGAGTTCGACCGGCTCCGTCAAGGCAGCTAACCAAGAGTCGGCCCAGATCGACGTGAGTGCCAAACCGCCTCTTAGCGACGTAACAGGCGGCCTCAGCGCTTCTAATGTTGATTTCGGTGCCTTCTATCTCACGAACACCCCAGGCATCCAGTTGAACGGCAGTGGCGCTGACTACACCGTTGCAAACGGACTGGGTAAGGCCAACATCACGCTGTCCGGTAACTTCTTGACCAATAAGCAGGAGACGCTGTCGCTCAACACCGGTGCGGGCTGCGCCAGTGGTACTGCTGTTGGCACTGCTGTTACCCCGAGCAAGGCTTCGAGCGTAGACCTGACCCTCCCGTCCGGTACCGTGGCCGCGGAAAAGATCCCGGTCTTTTTCTGTATGGCGGTTGACAACTCGGTTAGCAATCCCGTGCAGCTTCCGACCACCCAGCCGAATGTGACGACGCTGCAAATCCTCGACCAGACTGCCACCACGAAGGTTGTGGACTCGCTGTCCTCGCCGGCGTCGCTGTATAACCTGCAGGAGAACGGTGCGTCGATTAACCTGCTGAATTACGTCCCGGCTGCCGCCGCGCCGTACATGACCTATACACGTCTGGCGAACAATGGCAGCGTCAGCGCGCCGATCACGGTCACGCTGAAGGGCCAGGACGGCAGCACGCTGGGTAGCGGAACCCTGGGTACGCTGGCCGCGGGCGCGTCGCAGACCTACTCGGCTACGCAAGTCGAGAATGCTGCTGGTGTGTCGCTCACTGCAAGCCAGCGGCCCCAGGTTCAGCTGACCGCTCCGACCACGAAGCTGAATGCACAAAGCTACTTGGGTGACGGCAACGGCGGCTTCACCAACATGACGTCGGACAAGTAGAACGATGCTGTTGAAGCATTGATGCGGTTTCCGCATTCGGTGGCTTGAAAAGGCCACTTCTTAAAGGCGCTCTTCGGAGCGCCTTTTTTTATTCCAACTCGCCACGCCCTTGCCTCGGGGGCCAATAGGGACCAGACCACGTTTTCTCGCTCCGTCCCGAGCCGCCGTTCTATTTCCACGGTAGGCGCTGCAGGGACAATAGGGGACAGACCACGTTTTCTGACCCGAAGAAAACGTGGTCTGTCCCCGTTTTCTGGGCTATCGAGATCGCGTTGCGGATGAACTTCTTCATACAAGGTCAACGCGCGCCCCTGGCGGGGAATCGACGCCCGCAATAACTGCCATTGGCCATCCCGTGCCAGCTCGCTCCAATCAACGATAATGACCGGTCGATCACGCGACAACGGGCTCTGCGCCGTGCTGCGATAGATCGCCCGACGATGCGCTTGCATCGAACGATTGCTGAGCCATCGATCCAGTCGTTCGAGCGGTGGCGCAATCTGGCGAGAATCGGGCCCCGTGGCGCGCCAAGGCCATCAGCGTCAGGCGTCGAGCGTTTAGACCGGCACAGACCGCTTCGGATGCGGCCTGAACGTTACGCTGATCCAAACGGGAAAAGACAGACGCGAGCCACGTCTGCAACACTGCACTGGCGTGCATGGCGACCTTCGCATTTTGGTCGATACGAAGGGCATCATCCGTCATGCACGCGCTTCCGGCCTACCCCAAAGAAGCGATAACTTGCTGTCGATAAAGTGATGGTTGCGGGGGAACCTCGGGGACACAGCTCAGCGCTCCTTATCCTGGTCGTATTTTAGCGAGTGAGTGGATTTGCCCCTATCGCCGGATCAGAGGTTGTGCGTATTCGCCCTGCTACGGCGCAGGAAGAGGCAGAGGACCAACAAGCCAACGCCGAATCCGAACAATGGCAATATCGGAGGCTCCGGTACGGCGGCGACATTCGAAGCGGCATTGAACACAACTGAGCCCGGGAGAGTGCTGCTGGCCGAGCTGAGATCGCCGGGGCACGTTGGATCAATCGGATATGTCTCACAGTAGCTCTGTGCAGAACCACCCCCGAAGTTCACCTTGAACGTTCCCAAACCCGAGAATACGAATGTGAGAGGCGTCGAATTGGTCAGACTTGCGTAAGTTCGGAACAACGTCGGGTTACTCGGCCCACCTCCGTCGACTCCCCGCCTGGTGTAGGACAGCGCGCCTGACTGAGACAAGGCCTGAGGGCTTGCGGACACCGATCCAGAACTCAGAGTTACTGACCGGGTCGCCATGAAATTCCAGGCGGATCCCTCGCTCCTGGCGCCAGACTGGCTGGTTGGAGCGCTCAGAGTGAATGGCGTGCTGAATTTCCAAGTCCCGCCGTCACTCAGGTTGGCACTGGCGGTGAACGTAGGAATATTGAACGTGAAGCCATTCCAACCGACGGTAAATGCGCTGACATCAAGTTTCAACGGGGTCGCCTGGGCACCGCTGCCGAAGCCTAGCGCCAAAACGATGGCGACAGACAGCGCAGTGAGATACTTGTTTGGACATTTCATCGAATGCTTCTCCCGTTCCAGTTCGTAATATATCGAGGTGCGCGTGCATCGGCCGAATAGGGGCGGAAGAGCGTCGGGTCCGCCCCGTGACGGAGGTCGCGTGCATTAGTGCGGTTTGAGCAGATTCCGTGCCAGATAATCATTTCACGCAATTTCAATTATTTAGATAGCTTTATACGGGCATGAACATAAAACTGTAATGCCGTTCGACAGTTTTTCCTAGAAAACTCCCATATCAGCCACGTCGCTGCCTTCAATTAATTTTTTTAACAAAAAAATCCAAAACTTATGGCAGTGAATTCGATTGTAAAATTTTTCGACAATGGGCGCGTGAGAATCACGTCTAGCGAAACAGATAATAAATAGGGGACATATGCCGGCCCGCCGCTCTATTTCCACGGCAGGGCTGCAGCACTCGGCCGCGTACGCACCTACGCGTCCCGGGCGGAGCCCGCCGCGCACGGCCTTCGATTTTCCCGGGGTCGAGGCGCGCCGCGGCAGCCCTGTTTGGCCTGTGCTTGCCTGCGCCGTGCAACCGGGCCCAGACGCCGGGCTCTGCGAGCCTGACCATTACATAAATGCGCGCAATCTGACTCTGTGGCTAAACGCCCCCTGTCACCCGCCCCGGGCCGCCCGATGGCGGCCCAGGCTTGGCAAAACGAACCAGATACGGCACGATTTCGCACATGACGTCGAATCGATCGAAACAAGCCGTCAACCGCGCTTTCGACGCGGCCTGGCGATGGCGGGTGCAGCTCTGGCGGGGTTGATGCCCACACCCGTTGCGGCGCGCGTTGTCGCGCCGCCTGTTTGTCAATATCCGATCGATTGATGCGCCATGTCCGATTCCGTCTCCTACGAGGCTTCGCTACTCGCCCGGCGTGAACCGCTGGTGGTCGAGGCGCTGGCCGATCTCGACACGCCGCTGTCGACTTATCTGAAAGTCGCCGATGCGCCCTATTCCTTCCTGCTGGAATCCGTGCAGGGCGGCGAGCGCTGGGGCCGTTATTCCATCATCGGCCTGCCGGCCACCGAGCGTATTCGCGTGCGCGGCAGAACGCTCGTGCACGAAACCGATGACGGCATCATCGAGACACTCGAGACCGCCGATCCGCTGGCCTGGATCCAGGCGTTCAACGATGCCCGCCCGCTGCCGCGGTTGCCCGAACTGCCGCGCCTGACCGGCGGTCTGGTCGGCTATTTCGGCTACGACACGATTCGCTATATCGAGCCGCGTCTGGCCGGCGGCGGGCAGGACAAGGACGATCCGCTGGATCTGCCCGATATTCTGTTGCTGGTGGCCGAGGAGCTGGTCATCTTCGACAATCTCTCGGGCAAGCTCTATGTCGTGGCTCACTATCTGGAAGGCGATGCCGGGGACCGGGCCCGGGTGGAGACCCGGATCGAGGCCATTCTGGATGCGCTGGATGCCCCCCTGCCGCAGGCGGCGGCACGTACCGGCACCGAGGGCGCGGCAATCGATCCCGGGGTCGACCGGGCAATCGACCCCGCCATCGACAATGGCCGTTTCGTCTCCGGGCTGACCCAGGCCGGCTACGAGGACGCGGTGCGCCGGATTCGCGACTACACCCAGGCCGGCGACGTGATGCAGGTGGTGCCCAGCCAGCGCCTGTCGGCGCCCTTCAACGCGGAACCGATGTCGCTTTATCGGGCGCTGCGTAGCCTGAATCCGTCGCCGTACATGTTCTATTTCAACTTCGACGATCACCACGTGGTGGGCGCGTCGCCGGAGATTCTGGTGCGCGCGATGGACGGCGAGGTCACGGTGCGCCCGATCGCCGGCACCCGCAAGCGCGGCCTGACCCCGGCCGAGGACGAAGCCCTGGCCGAGGAATTGCTGCAAGACCCGAAAGAGATCGCCGAGCACCTGATGCTGATCGATCTGGGCCGCAACGATGTCGGCCGGGTGGCGACGCCGGGCACGGTCAAGCTGACCGAGCGCATGGCGATCGAGCGTTATTCGCACGTCATGCATATCGTGTCGAACGTCACCGGCAAGCTCAGAGACGATCTGACGCCCATGGATGCGCTGCGGGCGGCGTTCCCGGCCGGCACGCTCTCGGGCGCCCCCAAGATCCGGGCGATGGAGATCATCGACGAGATCGAGCCGGTCAAGCGCGGCGTCTACGGCGGCGCGGTGGGCTATCTGGCCGGCAACGGCAGCATGGATCTGGCGATCGCGATCCGCACCGCGGTGATCAAGAACGGCGAGATCCATGTCCAGGCCGGCGGCGGCATCGTCGCCGACTCGCAGCCCACCACGGAGTGGGAAGAGACGATGAACAAGGCCCGCGCGGTGATGAAGGCCGCGGCCCTGGCCGAGCAGGGGCTGGGGACGCGGCGCCGTGTTGGCCACAAGGGGGAGCGCTCGTCATGATCCTGATGCTCGATAACTACGATTCGTTCACCTACAACCTCGTGCAGTATCTGGGCGAGCTCGACGCCGAAGTGCATGTGGTGCGCAACGACGAAATCACGGTCGCGGAGATCGAGCGCATGGCGCCGGCCGGCGTGGTGGTCTCGCCCGGGCCCTGCGGGCCGGAAGAGGCGGGCGTGTCGATCGAGCTGATCCAGCGCATGGCCCATCGCCTGCCGATCTTCGGCGTGTGTCTCGGTCATCAGGCGCTGGGGCGGGCGTTCGGCGCGACGGTCACGCGTGCCCGCCAGGTCATGCACGGCAAGACCTCCACCATCCGCCATACCGGGCGTGGCGTGTTCGAGAATCTGGCGGATCGGCTGACCGCGACCCGCTATCACTCGTTGATCGTGGCCCGCGACGGCCTGCCGGCCGATTTCGAGATCACCGCCTGGACCGAAACCGCCGACGGCGAGATGGACGAAATCATGGGGCTCATCCATACCCCCACCGGCGCCGAGGGCGTGCAGTTCCATCCCGAATCCATCCTTTCGGATCACGGCCACGCGATGCTGCACACCTTCCTCAAGCGCTGCGGCGAGTTGAAGGCCGACCCGGCATGATCGACGCGCCCCTGCTGGACGATATCGCGCGCGGCCGGGATCTGGCGCCCGAGCGCATGGCCGCGGCCATGCGCTCGATCATGACCGGCGGCGCCACCCCGGCCCAGATCGGCGCGTTCCTCATGGGCCTGCGCATGAAGGGCGAATCGATCGACGAAATCGCCGCCGCCGCGGCCGTCATGCGCGAACTGGCCACCGATGTGCCGGTGGCGCCCGACATCGCCGAAACACTGGTCGACACCTGCGGCACCGGCGGCGACGGCTCGGGGTTGTTCAATGTCTCCACCGCGGCGGCGTTCGTGGCCGCCGCTGCCGGCGGGCATGTCGCCAAGCACGGCAACCGCTCGGTTTCGAGCAAGTCCGGCAGCGCCGACCTGCTGGAAGCCGCCGGCCTGAACCTGGAGACCACGGCCGACGAAGTCGCCGCCTGCATTCGTCAACTCGGCGTCGGCTTCATGTTCGCCCCGGCCCATCACGGCGCGATGAAACACGCGGTCGGCGTACGCCGCGAACTCGGTATCCGCACGCTGTTCAATCTGCTCGGGCCGCTGACCAACCCCGCCGGCGCGCGCAACCAGATCATGGGCGTGTTCAACGGCCATCTGTGCGAGCCGCTGGCCCAGGTGCTCGGCAAGCTCGGCAGCCGGCATGTGATGATTGTGCATGGCGAGGACGGCCTCGACGAACTGTCGATCAACGCGCCGACCCGGGTCGCCGAGCTGCGCGACGGCGACGTCGTCAGCTACAAGATCGCACCGGAGGATGTCGGCCTGGAACGCGGCTCGCTCGATACGCTGCGCGTGACCAGTGCGGCCGAATCCCTGGCGGTGATCGAAAAAGCGTTCGCCGGCCAGTTCGACCTGGCGGCCGATATCATTGCCTTCAATGCCGGCGCGGCGCTTTACGTCGGCGGCCAATCGCCGAATCTGGCGGCCGGCGTGGCATTGGCGCGCGAGACCATCGCCAGCGGGGCCGCAGCACGACGTATGGCGGAAGTCGCCGCGTTTACCCGGGCACGCGCGGCGAGCGCCTGATCGCGGCCCGATCGCGTTAGGCTATGCCCGGGCCGGCGCCGAGCCGCCGCCCCCTCGTTTTATTACCAACCCGCGGCGCGGCCATGAGCATTCAGACCACCGACACCATCCTCGACCGTATCCTGGCGCGAAAGCGCGAAGAAATCGCCGCGTTCGTCGCCGCCACGGACCCGGGCGCCCTGGCCGACGCCGTGGCCGCCGCCGAGGCGCCGCGCGGCTTCGCGGCGGCACTGGAGGGCAAGCGCCCGCGTTCGGTGATCGCCGAGATCAAGAAAGCCTCGCCCAGCAAGGGGCTGATTCGCGAGGATTTCGATGTCGCCTGGCTGGCACGGCGATACGCGGCGGGCGGCGCGGCCTGTCTTTCCGTGCTCACCGACCGCGATTATTTCCAGGGCGACGACGCCTTCCTCGGCATCGCGCGCGACGCCTGCGATCTGCCGGTGCTGCGCAAGGACTTCATGATCGATCCGGTCCAGATCGACCAGTCGCGCGCGCTCGGCGCCGACTGCATCCTGCTGATCGCGGCCGCGTTGTCCACCGACTTGATGGCCGAGCTGGCCGCGCGGGCCTTCGAACTGGGCATGGATGTGCTCGCCGAAGTCCACGATGCCGAGGAACTCGACCGGGTGCTGACCCTGCCCGGGCACACCATCCTCGGCATCAACAATCGCGACCTGCATACCTTCGACACCAGCCTTGACGTCAGCCTGGCGCTGCGCGAGCGTATCGTCGGCGACCGTCTCCTCGTCAGCGAAAGCGGCATTTTCACGCCCGAAGACCGCATGCGGCTGGCCGATGCCGGCTTCGATGCACTGCTGGTCGGCGAGTCCTTCATGCGCCAGCCCGATCCAGGGCAAGCGCTGGCCCGGCTTATCGACTGAACCACCATCCTCGGCCTTGCCGGCCGCCCCACATGGCACCGGCCAGCGCGGCCCGAAACCACCGCGCCTCTTTTATTTCCCTGCGGATGCCTTACATCATGATGAGAAGACAACCGTAAGCGCGATTCGATGAAAGCGACCCTGAACTGGAAAGACGGCCTGGAATTCGACGGCCGGGCCGATAGCGACCACCACGTCACGATCGACGGCCCGCCCGATCTCGGCGGCAAGAACGCCGGTTTCCGGCCGATGGAGATGATGCTGCTGTCGGTGGGCGGCTGCAGCGCGATGGACGTGATGCATATCCTGAAGAAATCGCGCCAGGACGTGACCGACTGCCGGATCGAGGTCGACGGCACGCGGGCCGAAACCGAGCCCAGGGTGTTCACCGACATCCACGTCCAGTTCATCGTCAGCGGCCGCAACCTGAGCGAAAAACACGTGGCCCGGGCGGTCGAGCTGTCCGCCGAGAAATATTGCTCGGCCTCGATCATGCTGGCCCAGGCCGTGAACATGACTCACGGCTACACCATCCACGAAGCTGAGTGACCGCGTCCGCCGCACGCTTGACGCGGCCTGCATACGCCGGATACTGCGCCTCCGACCATCGCTTTTGCGAACGCCATGGATAAACTTCGCCTGCACGGCTTCAACAATCTGACGAAGTCGCTTTCGTTCAATATCTACGATATCTGCTATGCCCGCACACGCGAGCAGAAGCAGGCCTATATCGCTTATATCGACGAGGTGTTCAACGCCGATCGGCTGACCCAGATCCTCACCGAGGTGTCGAACATCATCGGCGCGCAGATCCTGAATGTCGCCCGCCAGGACTACGAGCCCGAAGGCGCGAGCGTGACCATCCTGATCGCCGAGGAGTATGCCTACGAGGGCCCGATGTCGGAGGCCGTGGTGGGCCATCTCGACAAGAGCCACATCACGGTGCATACCTATCCGGAGTTCCATCCGGACGACGGCATCTCCACCTTTCGCGCCGACATCGATGTATCCACCTGCGGGCTGATCTCGCCGCTCAAGGCGCTGGATCATCTGATTCGCAGCTTCGAGTCGGACGTGGTCACGCTCGATTACCGGGTCCGCGGCTTCACGCGCGACGTCGACGGCGCCAAGCATTTCATCGATCACACGATTCACTCGATCCAGGACTACATCGCGCCCGACATCCGCGAGCGTTACCAGATGGTCGACGTCAACGTCCTGTCCGAGCGCATCTTTCATACCAAGATGCGGCTGACCGAGTTCGATCTCGACAACTACCTGTTCGCCGAGAACGCCGCCGATCTGCCCGCCGAGGAAGCCGAGAATCTCGGCCAGCGCATCGCCGGCGAGATCACCGATATCTTCTATGGCCGCAACCTCGGCTGATGGATATTCGCGCCGAGGATTTCGAGACCGAATTCGCCCGCCACCCGCTCGCCCGTGCCTATGTACTGGCCGGCAGCGAGCCGTTGCAGGTGGTCGAGGCAGCCGACGCGGTGCGCCGGCGTGCCCGCGACGAAGGTTTCGACGAGCGCGATGTCCTGCACGCCGAGCCCGGCTTCGATTGGGCGCAGCTGGCCACGGCCGGGGCCAATCAATCGCTGTTCGCCGCCCGGCGCATCGTGGAACTGCACCTGCCCGACAAGGGCCCCGGCAAACCCGGCTCGGCCGCGATCGCGGATTTCCTCAAGCAGGATGCGCCCGATACGCTGCTGCTGATCGTCGCCCCCGGCCTGGCGGCGTCGGCCCGCAAGAGCGCCTGGTACAAGGCGGTGGCCAGGGCCGGCGTGGTCAGCTATGCATGGCCGTTGCCGGCATCTCGCATGGTCGCCTGGATCGAGCGCCGGGCGGGTACGCACGATCTCGCGCTCACGCGCGAAGCCGCCCAGCTCCTGGCCACCCAGAATGAAGGCAACCTGCTGGCCGCGGCGCAGGAAATCGATCGGCTGGCGCTGTTGTACCCCGACACCACGGTCGATCACGCCGAAGTCGCCGCGGCGGCCAGCGATCACGCCCGCTTCGATATCTTCGACCTGCCGGCCAAGGCGCTCGACGGCGATACGGCCGGCGCGGTCAAGAGCCTGTACCGGCTGCGCGCCGAGGGCGTGGACGCCGTGCCGATCACCTGGGCACTGGTCAACGATCTGCGCACCCTCTACCAGGCGGCACTGGCGGCCCGGGCCAACCGGCTCGACGCCTTCATGAACAAGATATTCATGCCGGTGCCCCGCAAGCGCCAGATTTCCAGGGCTGCGCGGGCCGCCGATCCGGCCCGTCTGGCGTGTCTGCTGCGCCAGGCGGCCCGGGCCGATGCCATCAACAAGGGGGCGGCGCCGGGCCGGGCCTGGGATGAACTGATAACATTGACCATTGCCCTCTCGGGTCGAACCCCGGGCGCGCAGACTTCACAACCTTCATTTGCCACGACACGATCGTCATGAGCGCGAACCTACGCGAACCCGGCGGCGAGGCCTCCTCCTCCCGCGTGACCCGTCAGATCCGCGGCCTGGGCGAATCCGCCCGGCGCGCCGCCCGGCGCATGGCCGCGGCCGAGCCGGGCGAGAAAAACGCCGCCCTGTTCGCCATTGCCGAAGCCCTGACGGCACAGCAGGACGCGATTCTCGCGGCCAACGCCCGGGATATCCGCGATGCCCGCGGCAAGCTCGACGACGCAGCGATCGAACGCCTGCAGCTCAGCTCCGCGCGCATCGAGCGCATGGCCGAGGGCGTGCATCAGGTGGCGGCGCTGGCGGATCCGATCGGCAGCCTGACCGACCTCAACTTCCGGCCGTCCGGCATCCAGGTCGGGCGCATGCGCGTGCCGCTGGGCGTGATCGGCATCATCTACGAATCGCGCCCGAACGTGACCGCGGATGCGGCCGCCCTGTGCCTGAAATCGGGTAACGCGGCCATCCTGCGGGGCGGCTCGGAGTCGGCGCATTCCAATCAGGCCATCGCCGCGGCGGTGGCGCGCGGGCTGAGCGACGCCGGCCTGCCGCGCGAGGCCGTGCAGGTGGTCGAGACCACCGATCGCGAGGCGGTCGCCGCCATGCTTGCCATGCCGGAGTTCATCGATGTCATCGTGCCGCGGGGCGGCAAGGGCCTGATCGAGTTCGTGGCCAACCACGCGAAGATGCCGGTGATCAAGCATCTGGATGGCGTCTGCCACGTCTATATCGACGAATCGGCGGAGCGCGACAAGGCGATCGCCATCGCGGTCAACGCCAAGACCCAGCGCTACGGCACCTGCAACACAATGGAAACCCTGCTGGTGGCCGAGTCCGTGGCGCAATCGATCCTGGAACCGCTGGCCCACGACCTGCGTCAGGCCGGCGTGACGCTGCGCGGCTGCGAGGCCACGCGCAAGCTCCTCGGCCCCGACGTCCAGCCCGCCACCGACGACGACTGGGCCGCCGAGTATCTGGCGCCCACGCTGGCGGTACGCATCGTGCCCGACATGGACGCCGCGATCGATCACATCGAGCGCTGGGGCTCGCACCACACCGACGCCATCGTGACCGAGAACCTCACCCGCGCGCGGGCGTTCATTCGCACGGTGGATTCGGCATCGGTCATGGTCAACGCCTCGACCCGCTTCGCCGACGGCTTCGAATACGGTCTGGGCGCGGAAATCGGCATATCCACCGACAAGCTGCATGCGCGCGGCCCGGTCGGACTGGAGGGCCTGACGTCCCAGAAATATGTGGTCTTCGGCGACGGCCATGTCCGCTAGACAGGTTGCGATGGACAACATCCAGGGCCCGATCGGTATTCTCGGCGGCACCTTCGATCCCGTACACAACGGCCATCTGCGCCTGGCCATGGAACTGGCCACGGATCTCAAGCTGGCCCAGGTGCGCCTGATCCCGAACGGCCGGCCGCCGCACCGCGAGCAGCCCGGGGCCACGCCGGGCCAGCGCGCCAAGTGGATCCGCGTGGCCACCGCCAACGAGCCGCGGCTGGCGCTGGACGACCGCGAACTGATGCGCAAGGGCGCGTCCTATACGGTCGATACCCTGGCCTCGCTGCGCGCGGATTTTCCACACAACCCGCTGTGCCTGATCATGGGCCGCGACGTGTTCGCCAAACTGCCGAGCTGGCATGAATGGCGCAAGCTGTTCGACTACGCCCATATCGTGCTGATCGAGCGCCCCGGGCTGTCGGCCGAATACGCGCCGGAGGCCACGGCGGAACTCGATGCCCGCTCGAGCGACGACGTCGACGACCTGCACCACAGCCGGGCCGGCGTGATCTACAACTACGCGCCGCCGCCGTTGGCGATCTCCGCCAGCCGCATACGCGCGCTGATCGCCTCGGGCGCCAGCCCGCGCTACCTCTTGCCGGCGGCGATTCTCGACGACATTATGGATTCTCGTATCTATCACTCGTCCACGGGCGAGGCCAAGGAATAATGGCAGCAAACAACACGCCGACCGAAGCACTCCACGCCGCCACCGCGGCGCCTACTGAAAATACCCTGCGCCTGGCGCTCGATGCCGTCGAGGAGCTCAAGGGCGAATCGGTCAAGGTACTGGACATCGCCGCGCTGACCACGATGGCGGAGCATATGGTGATCTGCACCGGCCGCTCCGGCCGCCACGTCAAGCGCATCGGCGAGACCGTGATCGCCCACGCCAAAAAGGCCGGGCTTACGCCGCGCGTGGAAGGACTCGAACAGTCCGAATGGGTGCTGATCGATCTCAACGGCGTGCTGGTGCACATCATGCAGCCCGTGACCCGTGCCTACTATCAGCTCGAAAAACTCTGGGACGTGGATATCGCCGACCCGGACGCGACCCGCGCCACGCACTGAACGCCGGTGTGCCCGGGTTGCGTGCGCGCACCGTCTGTTGGCCCGGCGCCGGCCGGACCGGGCACGCGCCGTGTGCCGACGCTGGCGTGTCGAGCTGAGGCCGTCGTGCGGATTCGACTGATCGCCGTGGGCCGGCGCATGCCCAAATGGGTGGCCATGGCCTACGAGGATTACGCCCGGCGGCTGCCGCGCGAATGCCGCCTGGAACTGGTCGAGATCCCGCTGGCCAAGCGCCACGAGGGCGGCGACACCGCGCGCGCCATCGCCGCCGAGGACCAGCGCATGGCGAAGGCGATCGGCCGCGATACCGACGTCGTCGCGCTCACCGTCGACGGCAAGCCGTGGTCGACCGAGGGCCTGGCCACCGACCTCAAGACCTGGATGGGCGACGGCCGCGACCGCGCGCTACTGGTCGGCGGCCCCGATGGCCTGGGCCCCGCCTCGCTGGCCGCGGCCGACAGCCGGCGCTCGTTATCCGCCCTGACCCTGCCGCACCCGCTGGTTCGCGTGATCGTGGCGGAACAGTTGTTCCGTGCCCACAGCATCCTGATCGGCCACCCGTACCACCGCGCCTGATTGCAGGCCGGTTGCCGGCGCATCCGGCGCTGCGGCTACGATCATTGTTGAGTTGCGGGTTTACGGGCATCGTGACGACAATCGAGTGATGAAACATTCGATATCCATCACGCAATACATCGGCGGCGGTCGCCGCGGTCGGGCCTCGTGAGCAGCCCCGAGCCCCTGGTCGAAGCCGATACCCTGCGCGTCGAGATCCTGGTCAACGTCGGCCCGGGCGAGACGCGCGCCGCGCAGATCGAGCGCGGCGTATTGCAGGACATCCACATCCAGCGCGATGCCACCGCGAGCGCGGTCAGCAATATCTATCTCGGCGTGGTCCAGCGCGTACTGGCCGGGATGCAGGCGGCGTTCGTCGATATCGGCCTGGAGCGCGCCGCCTTTCTGCAGATCTCGGACATGGTGCGCCCTGACGCCGACCATGGCGACGACGCACCGCGCATCGAGCAGCGTCTTCACGCCGGTGATCGCATCCTGGTCCAGGTCAGCCGCGATGCCATGGGCACCAAGGGCGCACGCCTGACCACCGACCTCGCGATTCCGTCGCGGTTCCTGGTGTACATGCCGCACACGCCGCGCGTCGGCGTCTCGGCCCGGATCGAGAGCGAAACCGAACGCACACGCCTGTTCGATGCGGTGACCGATCTCAGGCGCGAACTCGAGCTGCCCGGCGGCTTCATCGTGCGCACCGTGGCCGATGGCGCGCCGATCGCCGCGCTCGCTGCGGATATGCGATTCCTGGCCACGGTATGGGCCGACATTCAACAGCAGGCGCGGCATGTGCCCGGCGAGACCCTGGTCTACGGCGACCTGCCGCTGGCGATCCGCATGCTGCGCGACCTGCTCACGCCCGATGTCTCGGCCGTGATCATCGACGATGCCCGGGCCTGGCAGGAGATGATCGCGTTCACCCGGCGCTTCGCGCCCGAATTCACCGACCGCGTGCTGCTGTACGAGGACGACACCCCGCTGTTCGCGCAGTACGGCATCGAAGAGGCCATCCAGCGCGCGCTGCAGCCCAGGGTGCCGCTCAAGTCGGGCGGTTTCCTGATCATCGAGCAGACCGAGGCCATGGTCACGGTGGATGTGAACACCGGCGGCTTCGTGGGCACCCGCAGTCTCGAGCAGACCGTGCTGCGCACGAACCTGGAAGCCGCCCAGACCATCGCGCGTCAGCTGCGCCTGCGCAATCTCGGCGGCATCATCGTGATCGACTTCATCGACATGGTGGATGCGGATCACAAGCAGCAGGTACTCGCCCAGCTGGCCGATGCGCTGGCAGCCGACCCGGCCAAGACCTCCGTCGGCCAGATTTCCAATCTCGGGCTGGTGGAAGTCACCCGCAAACGCACCCGCGAATCGCTCGAGCATCTGTTGTGCGCGCCCTGCGAGGCCTGCGGCGGCCGCGGTTACGTCAAGACGGCCGAGACCATCACCTTCGAGCTGTTCCGCGAGATCGCGCGCCGGGCGCGGCGACGGCCGCATGCGGATGCCGAGTTGCTGGTTCTGGCGCCGCCGGACACGATCGATCAACTGCTCGACAGCCAGGCGGCGGCCTTCCGCCAGGTCTGCGCCGATGGGGGCGTGAGCGTGCGCCTGCAGGCCGAGTCGCTCTATGGGCCGGAACAATTCGATGTGGTCGTGATGTAAGCTGAGTCGATGACCGCCTGCGACGCGCCGCAAACCGTTCGGCGTGCCGGCATGACACGGCTCGCCGAGCTGTCCATGACCGGCCCTGACCACGACCCATCCGTACATGACGTCGGCCCGGACAAATCGCCGGTGCCATGGCGTCGATGAGCCCCGCGCCACGCCCGAAACGCCGCCGCGGCTGGATCAAGCGCAGCCTGATCATCCTTCTGGCGAGCACCGTCGTCCTGGCGGGCCTTCTGGTCGGCGGCGTGCGGCTGCTCGATCATTTCGCACCGCAGTATCGCCAGGCGCTCGCCGAGCGCATCGGGCAGCGCATCCATGCCGACATCTCGGTCTCCGGCCTGGAAATCGGCTGGGGCTGGCATGGCCCGATCCTCTACCTCGACGATCCACGCATCACCCGGCCCGGCGCGGAGCAACCCGCGCTCACGGCCGATCGACTCGGGCTGGAATTCTCGCTGGCCGACCTGATCGGGGGGTCGCGCCTGCCGGATGGCCTGATCGTCGATGCACCGCACGCCGCGCTGGTGCGCACCGGCACGGGGCTTGCGCTGGCCCATTGGGGCCCCTCCGGCGGCGCCGGTATCGACTGGTCGAAGCTGGCCGCGGTCCGCCGCCAGATTGCGCATGTGCGCATCCGGGGCGGCCGGCTGACGATTGTTTCGGACCGCCTGCCCGGCGGGCGCATGCAATGGTCGAATGTCCGCATTGCGCTCGACGATGATGCCGATCACAGGCTCAAGGCCACGGCCTCGGCCGACGGGCCGGCCTGGTGGCCGTCAATCAATGCCAGCGCCACACTCACGGGGCCGCTGCAGCACCCCGACCACGCCGGGTTTTCGCTCCACAGCGACAATATCCGCCCCCTGGCCCTCGCCCGTGCCGGGCGGACGAACATCGTCTCCCACCTGCGCGGCGGCCGCTTGTCGTTCGACGTGGACGGCCATTGGCGAAATAATCGCCTGACCGATACCCGGATCACGCTGGCCAGTGAAGCGCTGGCGCGCGCCGGCGACGATCGGCCATTGGTCCCCGCCTTTAATGCCGTATTTCAGGCCACGAGCGATCCGGAGGCGCATCGCATCGACCTCAAGCTGGCGCAGCTGACCGGCGGGCCGAAGCAATCCGGCGATCTCGACGCCAACGCCCGTTTCGATACCCGCAGTCATGCCGTGCGCGTTACCGCGCGCCATCTGCCCGAAGCACTGGCGTTGCGCATGGCCCGTCTGGCCGAACCGCGCCTGCGGGATGCCGCCATCGACGGCTCGATCGATACGCTCGCGCTGCATTGGCAACCCGGACAGCCGCTGGCGGCGCAGGTCGGTTTTCACGGCCTGACGGTCGACGATCCGAAAATCGCCTTCGGGCCGATCGCCGGCCGCTACCGTCAGCAGGGGGGGCAGCACACGCTGACCTTCGAAGGCGCCAGCGGGACGCTGTCGGCCGCGCGCTACATCAAGGGCGACGTCGACATCACCGGGCTCGGTGGCCGGCTGCAATGGCAGCCATCCGACCGGGGCGGCTGGTCGATCGATCTCGACAAGCTGCGTCTGGCCAGCCGCCAGGCCCATGTGGTGACCTCGGGGCACGTCCGTCTGCCGAAGCAGGGCGCGCCGGTGGCGGATATCACCGCCGACCTGGTCGCGCCCCACATCGCCCGCCTGCTGGCGCATATACCGCAGGGCAAGAATCTGCCCAACCCGCGTCTGCGCGACTGGCTGCCCAAAGCCATTCTCGCCGGCTCGCTCGATCACGGTCATGTCGCGGTCAAGGGGCCCATGGATCGTTTTCCCTTCGCCCAGGGGAAAAACGGCAACGGCTTCCACATGACCCTGGTCGGTCATGGCGCGACGGTGCGCTACAAGCCGGAATGGCCGAAGGTCACGGACGCCGGCGGCAAGCTCTCCCTGGACGGCGACCAGCTCACGCTCGATCTCTCGAGCGCGAAGATGCTGGGCATGTCCATCGACGCGGCCCGGGCCCACGTCGGCAACGTGCGCGAGCCGGTGATGCAGCTGACCGGCAAGGCCAGCGGCGCGCCCGCCGCGAAACTGATGTCGTTTATATCGGCCTCGCCGCTGCATCGGAAGTTCGGCAAGCTGGTGCAAGCCATCGAAGTCAGCGGACCGGCGGATGTCGGCGTCAAGCTGCGCATCCCGCTCAAACCGGGCCTGGGCCATATCAAGGTGGACGGCACCATCGACGCCAGGGGCGATGCGCTGCGACAGCGTACGCTGCCGGGCCCGATCACCGGCATTCACGGCCGGCTGGCCTTCAGCGGCCACGGTGTGAAAGCGTCCGGCTTGACCGGGCAGATGATGGGCGTACCGATCTCGGCGGACATCGCCAGCGGGACCGACGGCGGCGAGCGGATCACCGCCCGCGCGCGGCCGAGCCTGCCGGCGGACCGCAAGGCATTGGCGCATTATCTGCCGGAAGCCTGGTTGATCTACGGCAAAGGCCAGACGCCCATGACGGTGGCCTTCACGGTCCAGCACGATGGCCGGATCAGCCCGATCCGGGTCAACAGCGATCTCACCGGCATGGCGATCCGGCTGCCCGCGCCATTGACCAAGCCGGCCGCGACCGCGGCACCGCTGGCGGTCACGATCGATCCCCGCAACGGCCACATCGATGCCCACTACGACCATCGCCTGCGCCTGGCCGTCGACCTGAACGCCCATGGCCGGCCGGAGCGCATCCAGGCCCTGATAGGCCACACCGATATCAAGCCGCCGGATACCAACGGCCTGTGGATCGGCGGCCATGCGGCGCGGGTCGACGGTCTGGGCTGGTTCTATGTCGTACGCCACGTGCTCTACGGTGCGCCGGCCGATATTCCGGGCGCGCCGGCCGCCCGTGCCGCCGCACACCACCCCAAACCGAAGACCGCCCCCCCGGCATCGCCCCTGGCGTTCCTCGGCGGCGACCTGACCATCGGCCGGCTGAGTTTCGGCGACCGCTACATCGCCAGGCCCCATGTCCGTGCCCAGCCGATGACGGACACGACCGGCTGGCGCGTGGATTTCGAAGGCGGTGACAGCCAGGGCCAGATCACCTGGGTCTCGCCGTCCGGCCAGGCCGCGCGTATCGCCGGCAATCTCAAGCGCGTGGCGCTGCATACCCAAAAGGCCCGGCCGCACTCGTCGGGTAATGCCGGCAACAGCGATTCGCCCGTGCTCTGGCCCGGCCTGGCGCCCACCGATCTACCGGCCATGAAGCTGTTCGTACAGAACTTCGTGGTCGACGGCACATCCTTCGGCCAAGCCCATGTGGATGCCACCGGCACCGCCGACGGCTGGCGCCTGGATCGTTTCCAGCTCGCGAACGGCGCGCTCACCGGCCAGGCCAACGCGCACTGGCAGCAGGACAGCGGCGTCAGCCAGGCCAGCGCGCACGCGGATTTCGACGGCCACGGCCTGTCACGGCTGCTGCGCACCTTCGGCTATGTCTCACCCATTCGGGCCAAGCGCGCGCGTATCAAAAGCGATCTGGCAATCAAGCCCAATCCGAACGGGCTCGATCTACGGTATCTGGAAGGCAGCGTCCACCTGGCGCTGGATCACGGCACACTGCTGACCGTGGACCCCGGACCGGGGCGTCTGCTCGGCCTGTTGAATCTCTATGTGCTGCCCCGACGCCTGCGGCTGGATTTCCGCGACGTGGTCGACAAGGGCATGGCCTTCGACAAGGTGCGTGCCGATTTCGATATCCACCGGGGCCAGGCCTACAGCCAGAACGCGCGCATCCTGACGCCGTCGGTCAAGATCGGCATCACCGGCCGCATTGGTCTGGCCACACGGGATTACAACGAGTACGTCACCATCACCCCGAAGGTGGGCAGCGGGGTGGCAATCGCGAGTGCGGTGCTGGGCGGCCCGATCGTCGGCGCGGCCGTGTTCGCGGTGCAGCAACTGCTCAAGAAGCCGATCCAGCACTTCTCGTCGGTGGGCTACCACCTCAAGGGCAGCTGGGAGGATCCCCAGATCGTCAATCCGCGGGCCGACGACAACAGTGCCAATACGCCATCCGGCGCGGCCAGGCCCGGCACATCCCCGACGCCGGGGCAGTAGTGATCCCATCGTGGCTTCGGCGTATCCTCGGCCCACGGACATGGAATCAAGGACAACCCCGGCATGAGCGACACCCGAGCTGCGCTCGATACCGTGCGCGTCGCCGCCATCCAGATGAACTCGCGCGGCGAGGTCGACCCCAATCTCGCGCGCGCGGGCGACCTGCTGCGCGATGCGGCGCGGCGCGGCGCCCGGCTGGCCGTGCTGCCCGAAAACTTCGCCCTGATGGGCGCGCACGAAACCGACAAGCTGCGCGAGGCCGAGCCCGATGGCGACGGCCCGATCCAGGATTTTCTGGCCCGGACCGCGGCCGAGACCGGCCTCTGGATCGCCGCCGGCACCCTGCCGATCGCCAGCCCCGAGCCCGACCGCGTCTATCCGGCGCTGTGTGTCTACGACGATACCGGCACGCGCGTGGCGCGCTACGACAAGATCCATCTGTTCGATGTCGGCATGCCCGATTCGGCCGAGGCGTATCGCGAATCGGCGACCTTCATGGCGGGCAAGAATGCGCCGATGGTGATCGACTCGCCGTTCGGCCGCATCGGGCTGTCGATCTGCTACGACCTGCGCTTTCCCGAACTCTACCGGGCGCTGGCCGCCGACGGCGCCGAAATCATCGTCGCCCCGTCGGCATTCACGCACACCACCGGCACCGCCCACTGGCACCTGCTCACCCGCGCGCGGGCGGTGGAAAATCTCGCCACCATGATCGCGCCCAACCAGGCCGGGCATCACGCCAGCGGCCGGCGCACCTACGGCCACAGCCTGATCTGCGACCCGTGGGGGCAGGTCCAGGCCGAAGCGCGATCCGAGGCCAATGAGGTGGTCATCGCCGATATCGATCGCAACCGCGCCGCGCGCCTGCGCGAGGGCTTTCCCTGCCTGTCGCATCGCCGGCTGGCGTAGGCTCGGTTGCGGTTTTGCACACGCGGGCGAGACGGGGCCCCGGCCTCGACTCGCCTGTACGACGCTTTTAATGCAAGGAGTTCTCATGGCTCGACAGATTCAATTCAAGCAAACCGGCGGCCCCGAGGTACTCGAGCTGGTGGAAACCGAGATTCGCGCGCCCGGCCCCGGCGAGGTCCGGGTGAAAAACCATGCCATCGGCGTGAATTTCATCGATATCTATTTCCGCACCGGGCTGTACCCGGGCGAACTGCCGAGCGCGATGGGCTCCGAGGGCGCCGGCGTGATCGACGCGGTCGGCGACGGTGTCGAGGATTTCGCCGTGGGGGACCGCGTCGCCTATGTACTCGGGCCCAAGGGCGCCTACGCGGATGCGATCACGCTGTCGACCGATCACGTCGTCGCCCTGCCCGATGCCATCGATTTCGACACCGCGGCCGCCTCGCTGCTCAAGGGCCTGACCGTGCAGTACCTGCTGCGCCAGACCTACGCCGTGGCCGAAGGCGACACCCTCCTGTTCCACGCCGCGGCCGGCGGTGTCGGCCTGATCGCCTGCCAGTGGGCGAAAGCGCTCGGCGCGCACGTGATCGGGACCGTCTCCTCCGACGAGAAAGCCGATATCGCCCGCGACCACGGCGCCTGGATGACCATCGACTACACCCGCGAATCGGTGCCCGAACGCGTACTGGCGCTCACCGACGGCGCCGGTGTGCCCGTGGTCTACGACTCGGTCGGCCGCGACACCTGGCACGATTCGCTCAAATGCCTGAAAAAACGCGGCCTGATGGTCTCGTTCGGCAACGCCTCGGGCGCGGTCGAGGGGGTGGATCTGGTCGAACTCAACCGCGGCGGCTCGCTGTTCGTCACCCGGCCCAGCCTGGGCGGTTATGCCGACACGCCGGAACGCTTCGAGATGATGTGCGCCGACCTGTTCGCGGTACTCGAGTCGGGCGACGTGACGGTGCATATCGGCCAGCGCTACAGCCTGGAAGAAGCCGGCGCCGCCCAGCAGGCGATCGCCGAGCGCAAGACCACCGGCTCGACGATTCTCATTCCCTGAGGATCGCGACAACCGGGCGCCGGCAATGCGCGATGAGATCGTCATACGGGGTGCCGAGGCCGGCGACCCCGTGGCCATCCGCGACATCGCCTGGGCGGCTTATGCCCGCTACGTCGAGCGCATGCCCATCCCGCCGCAGCCGCTGTCGGTCGATTACGCACGCGTGGTCGCGGCGGGCGATACCTGGGTTTTTCGCCGATCCGGCCGGCTGGCGGGCTTCGTGGTGCTGGATGCCCGCGATACGTTCTGGATCGAGAACATCGCAGTCGATCCCGCCGCTCAATCGCGGGGCCTGGGCGGCCGGCTCCTGGCCCATGCCGAACAACAGGCCACAGCGCGCGGGTTCGACCGTGTGCGGCTCTATACGCCGGCGATCGCCCACGAGAACCGGGCCTGGTATGCCCATCACGGCTACGTGGAAACCGATCGCCGCATGGACGACGGCCGCGACCGAGTGTTTTTGCAAAAACGACTCGGCTGATCCCGAGTCTCAGGTGTTAATCTGAGGCCATGCAAAACACTCTCGATATCGCCAGCGACGCCCTGCTCGGCCACGCCAATATCAACGCGCAACAACTCGAAACCACCTTGTCCGGCCTGATGGTACCGGGTGTGGACTATGCCGACCTGTATTTCCAGATCCTGAAAAGCGAGAACTGGATGCTGGAGGACAGCGTGGTCCGCAGCGCCGGCGCCTCCACCGCCCAGGGTGTGGGCGTACGGGCACTGGCCGGTGAACAGACCGGTTTCGCCTATGCCGACGAACTGGCCTTTCCGGCACTCGCCCAGGCATCGCAGGCCGCGGCCGCGATTGCCCGCGATGGCAAGACGGCGCGCATGAATGCGCTCACGCGGCGCGACACCGGTCCGGCCGTGCGCTACCGGCCGATCGACCCGGCGGCCACGCTGGATGCCGAGGCCAAGGTCGCGCTGCTGCATCATGCCGACAAGGTCGCGCGCGATGCCGATGCCCGCGTGGTCCGCGTGACGGTGTCGCTGGCCGGCTCGTCGGACACCATGCTGGTGGCCGCCTCCGACGGCACGCTGGCCGGCGATGTGCGGCCGATGGTGCGGCTGAACATCTCGGTGCAGGTCGAGGAGAACGGCGTGCGCGAATCGGCCACCGCCGGCGGCGGCGGGCGGCTGGGATACCACATCTACACCGGCCCCGACGATCTCGTGGCCGAATACGCCCGCGAGGCGGTACGCCGTGCCCTGGTCCGGCTCAAGGCCGAAGCCGCACCCGCCGGCGCCATGCCGGTGGTGATGAGCGCGGGCTGGTCCGGCGTGCTGTTGCACGAAGCGGTCGGCCACGGACTGGAAGGCGATTTCAATCGCCGCGGGGCCTCCAACTATTCGGGCAAGATCGGGCAGAAGGTCGCCTCCGAACTGTGCACGGTGGTCGACGACGGCACGCTCGACGGCCGGCGCGGCAGCCTGACAATCGACGACGAAGGCACGCCGGCGGCCGCCAACACGCTGATCGAGAACGGCGTGCTGGTCGGCTACATGCAGGACAAGCACAACGCGCGCCTGATGGACACGCCCGCCACGGGCAACGCCCGGCGTGAGTCGTATGCCCATACCGTCATGCCGCGCATGACCAATACCTACCTGCGCGGCGGCGACACCGATCCGGCCGACATCATCGCCTCGGTCGAGTCCGGCATCTATGCGGCGCATTTCTCCGGCGGCTCGGTCGATATCACTTCGGGCAACTTCGTGTTCTCCTGCGACGAGGCCTACCGGATCGACAACGGCAAGCTCGGCGCGCCGCTCAAGGGCGCCACGCTGATCGGCAACGGCCCGGAGGTTCTGGGCCGCATCTCAATGCTGGGCAACGACTGGGCGCTGGATACCGGGGTCGGCGTATGCGGCAAGAACGGCCAGAGCGTACCGGTCGGCGTCGGCCAGCCCACGCTCAAGGTCGACTCGATCACCGTCGGCGGCACCGAAGGCGCCGCCTGATTACGGCAGAACGCCCATGAGCGGCAGACGCCCCCACCGGCGGCGCGACCGCCCGGCCCGCGCGGAACGCGATGCCCACCTTCGCGTGATCGGCGGCGCCTGGCGCAGCCGTGTGCTGCCGGTCGCGGACCGGCCCGGCCTGCGCCCCACGCCAAACCGGGTCCGCGAGACCCTGTTCAACTGGCTGGCGCCGATGCTCGCCGGGGCGCGCTGCATTGATCTGTTCGCCGGCACCGGCGCGCTCGGCATCGAGGCCCTGTCGCGCGGCGCCGCGCGCGCGGTGTTCGTCGACAACGACCGACAGGCCGCCACGGCGATCGAGGCCGCACTGGAAATGCTGGGCGCAACCGATCGCGGGCGCGTGCTCGTCGCCGATGGTACGCACGCCGCCGATCGTCTGGCCGGCGAGCGCGCGGATGTCGTGTTCATCGATCCACCGTTCGAGGCCGAACTGCACGCCGCGGCACTGGCCGGCCTGTCCGGCCTGATCGACCACCGCACGCGGGTTTATGTCGAATATCCGGCCCGCGACGAGGCGGTCATCGGCGAACGGCTGGCGGCGGACTACGAGATCCTGCGCCAGTCGCGTTCGGCCGGCGTGGGCTATTGTCTTGCGCGCCTTCGCCCGGCGGGCGAACATGGCTCGCCATGAGCCAGGCCAAACATGTGCGTGCCGCCTATACCGGCACATTCGATCCCATCACCAACGGCCATGCCGACGTGATCCGGCGCGCCGCCGGCATGTTCAGCGAACTGATCGTGGCGGTGGCGAGCAATTCATCCAAGAAATCGATCTTCGACCACGCCGAACGGGTCGAACTCGCGCAGCTGGTTCTGGCCGACGTGGACAACGTGACCGTGTTGTCGGCCAGCGGCCTGATCGTCGATTTCGCCCGCAAGCACGGCGTCGATGTACTGGTGCGCGGGGTCCGTGGCGTGGGCGACTACGAATACGAGAAACAGATGGCGGTGATGAACCGGCATCTGGCGCCCGAAATCGATACCGTGCTGCTCGCGCCCTCGCCCGAATACGCCCACATCTCGTCGACGCTGGTGCGCGAGATCGCCTTCCTTGACGGGCGTATCACCGGACTGGTGCCGGGTGTCGTGGCCGATCGCCTGCACGCCAAGACCAACGGCGGGCCGACATGAAAAAACCGCCCACCCCGCGCCGGGGTCGACGGCCGTCGCTACGCTGAACGATAGCGCTACGGCGACATCGCCTGGTCATCCGGCGGCGGGTTGCCCGACAGAGCGTACTGCTCGGTGATGTCCACCGTCGCCAGTTCGGAGGTATCGGCCGGCTGGAACACGAGCACCTGGATCACGCGATCCGGATAGCTGAAGTAGACCCGCGTCGTACTGGCATCGCCCGACATGCTGGAATCGGTATGCACCGCCGGATGCCGGCCCTGGTTGGGCGCGTCGGAGAAGGCCTGGATCATGTGCTGGACCGCAGCCTGGCCATCGGCACTCCGAAACGAGCCGAGGTTGCGCGTTACACGCACCAGCCGCCCGTGCGCGAAAGTGATCGAGCCCACCGCCTTGGGCTGTTGCGCTTGGCCATTCTTGCCCAGTGGCACCGCCTTGGGATACAGGAAGTAATGCCCGTTCTGGCTGGCCGGCGAGACGTTGAACTGCGAGCGCGCCTCGCCCATGGCCCGGGTCTTGTCGACACCAAGCTGGAGCGTCGTGCCGCCGATGTCCACGCTCTCCTGGTGCGACGCGGCGAACGCGGGCGGCGTCGCGATCGCAATCATCAAGGCCAGCGCCCAGGGGGCGGTCCGTTTCAGTCGATCCGGATTCATCTTGGGTTCTCCCTGTTCCTGAAAACCAACAATAAAGACCGTCTTGATTATGTACGACACTCAGTTGGCTGACTAAGCAAGCGCATTTTGTCCGCAAATGCACGCGAATGAGCGCAAATAAGAAGGAAGATCAAGGCGCTGTCGCTTCAGGTTCGCGAGCAATCGCACTGTCAAGACTTTGGCTGAACTTTGCACGAAATCAAGAAGACTGTCGCAATGTCGTCTCCAACGATATGACTTTAAAAGGGGGCGAAAATGTCGACAAATTCATGCCGGTCCGTTGCGAAAATTTTTGTGTACGGACCCTGCAGTTCGCCCAGGGGCTGTTGCCGTTACTGCATATTGATGCGCAATTTATATGCGCATATAGTGTAAGCATCCCCCGCGAGAGGTCCGATGCCGTGCGAGCTGCTGAAACTGCCAAATCCACCCGAAGGCCTACGAATCTATCGCTTGACAGTGCACTCCTGAAGGAAGCGAAAGCCTTGGGAATCAACGTTTCACGATCCGCAGAGGCCGGGATCTCGGAAGCGGTGAAGCGACATAAGCAACAGCAGTGGCTGAAAGAAAATACCGGTGCACTGGCAAGCTCCAACGCTTATGTCGAAGCCAATGGCTTACCTCTAATCCGGCACCGTCAGTTCTGATGGCCCTTTTCGACATCTTCCAGAACCCAGGCGGTTCTGGCTATTTGCTGGATGTACAGTCGGATCTTCTCAGTAGCTTGAACACCCGCATTGTTGTGCCCCTGTTGCCCAGGCCTGCGGCGCCATTTCCTGCCGAACGACTGAACCCCATATTTAAGGTTGAGGGCCAGGAGGTGCTCATGGCAACTCAGTTCATGGCGGCCGTGCCAGAAAACGAGTTGCGTGTCGGCATTGGCAGCCTTGCTGAACAGCAGCATGATATCTCAGCGGCGCTGGACATGCTGTTCCTGGGTTTTTGATGCAACGCGCCATGCTTTTCAGCGGTATAACGCAGTCGCCCAACGAAAAAGGATAGGTCGCGCCGCCGGTAATCATGTGGCGCGACGGTGTGTAGCGATCGCGGATATGGCACGGCACCGGAAAGGTTGCAGCTCTTAACGCGTATAGCTGTACCGACACGAAGGCTCGCAACCAACTTATCCTACTATAGATAAATCTGGACAGACTTTGTCTGGAATGGTGCTATTTCTGATATCTTAAAAAAAACAAGGTCTCAGCAGCTGCGGGCCTGTTGCCGTTTCGTGCGAGCGTCGCGTTGGAGACCGCAAATCGTGTTCGGCAAGGCGCGAGTCGCCGATCGTGGCGTGCCACGATCAAGACTTGCAACGCCGCCGAGCGCCGCTAGTTGATTTTTATGGGCGGCCCAACCCTTCGGGACAAGCGCCCAAAGATTAACGACACGACGGCAACCCAGCGTTGTAGCACGCTTGTGCAGAGTGACTGTACGGCGCGCACTACGCCTCGTCTTGCCGCAAAACAGCGCTTGGCGCGGACTCGCACGAAACGGCAACAGGCCCACATATCGACAGACTTTATTCTTGGTTTTCATCCCGGTGGCACCCGGCGTCGGGCAGTCATGGGCCGGTGCCGGCCCATGACATCGACGTTATGCCGCACCCTTCGACACGGCCAGCAGCATCTGGTTCATCCGGCGCACGAAGGAGGCCGGATCGTCCAGCTCGCCGCCCTCGGCCAGCACGGCCTGCTCGAACAGCATCTGGGAGAAGGAGTTGAATTCGTCCTCGCCCTGCTCCTCGGCCAGCTTCTCGACCAGCGGATGGGTCGGGTTGATCTCCAGATGCGGTGCCGAGCTGGGCATGCTCTGGCCGGCTTCCTTGAGAATGCGCTCGAGATGCGCCGACATGCCGTGCTCGTCGGCCACCAGACAGGCCGGTGAATCGGTCAGCCGATGGGTGACGCGGACTTCGTTGACCCGATCACCCAGCGCTTCCTTGATGCGCTCGACCAGATCCCTGGACTCTTCTTCGAGCTTCTTCTGCTGCTCTTTTTCTTCCTCGGATTCGGCTTCGCCGAGATCCAGCGCGCCCTTGGCGACCGACGAGAACTCCTTGCCCTCGTATTCGGTCAGGTGGGCCATCACCCACTCGTCGACGCGGTCGGTCAGCAGCAGCACCTCGATGCCCTTCTTCTTGAAGATCTCGAGATGCGGGCTGTGCTTGGCCTCGGCCAGCGTATCCGCGGTGATGTAGTAGATCTTCTCCTGGCCGGGCTGCATGCGCGCGATGTATTCATCCAGCGACACGCCCGGATCGCCCGACTCGTCGGTCGTGGTCTTGAAGCGCAGGAGCTTGGCAATCCGGGCCTGATTCTCGTAGTCCTCGACGATGCCTTCCTTGAACACCGTGCCGAACTCGTTGGAGAAGGTCTTGAACTTTTCCGGATCGTCTTCGTCCTTGGCCATGGACTCGATCAGGCCCAGCACCTTCTTCACCGAACCGGCGCGAATCTTGTCCAGCAGCCGGTTGGACTGCAGGATCTCGCGCGAGACGTTCAGCGGCAGATCGTTGGAATCGATCACGCCCTTCACGAAGCGCAGGTAGCGCGGCATGAGCTTGTCGGCGTCGTCCATGATGAACACGCGCTGCACGTAGAGCTTCACGCCGTGCGCCTTGCCGTTCGGGTCGAACAGATCGAACGGGGCGCGCTTCGGGATGAACAGCAGGTTGGTGTATTCCTGGCTGCCCTCGACCTTGTTGTGGGTCCAGGTCAGCGGCTCTTCGAAGTCGTTGCTGGTGTGCTTGTAGAACTCGACGTAATCCTCGTCGGACAGGTTCGCCTTGGGCTCGGCCCACAACGGCGCACCGCGGTTGACCTGTTCCCAGCCGGCTTCCTTGCCTTCCTTTTCGTCTTCTTCCGAGAGCTGCTCGCGCATCCGGATCGGGAAGGCGATATGGTCGGAATAGGTCTTGACCAGATGGCGCATGCGGTACGGCTCGAGGAATTCCTCCTCGTCCTCGCGCAGATGCAGCGTGACGGTGGTGCCGCGCTGGGACTTTTCGATCTCTTCCAGCGTGTACTCGCCGCCGCCATCGGAAATCCAGCGCACGCCGGTGGACTCGCCGCCGCGACGGGTGTCGACCACGACCTGATCGGCCACGATGAAGGCCGAGTAGAAACCCACGCCGAACTGGCCGATGAGCTTGGCGTCTTTCTTCTCGTCGCCGGAGAGCGAATCGAGGAAAGCGCGGGTGCCGGATTTGGCAATGGTGCCGATGCGCTCCATGACCTGGTCGCGCGTCATGCCGATGCCGTTGTCCGAGATCGAAACCGTGCGGGCGTCCTTGTCCTGTTCGATCCAGATCTGCAGGTCGGAATCGCCCTCGAACAGCGAATCGTCCTTCAAGCCCTCGAAGCGCAGCGTATCCAGCGCATCCGAGGCATTGGAGATCAGTTCGCGGGCGAAGACCTCCTTGTTCGAATACATCGAATGGATCATCAGCTTGAGCAGCTGCTTCACCTCGGCCTGAAAGCCGTGCTTCTCGGCGTGGGTCCCGGCCTGCGCGGCCCCCTGCGTGTTCGTGTTGTCGTCGCTCATGGCGTGTTCAATCAGTAGTGGTTGATGCCAAATGGGTGCGGCAGCGCCGCCTGCATGCCTTGAATGCGGCCCGCGAGGCGGGTTTTCAAGCGCGGCCCGCGCCCGCTGTGGCGAATGGGGCTTTCATGGCATCCTTGGCGGCTCGCACGCCAATGACGGATGGAAGGGAGAGGCCCATGGGCCGAACGCGAGTAGCCGTGATCTGCGGGGGCGCCTCGGCCGAGCACGAGGTGTCGCTGCAATCGGCGCGTAATATCGTCGCGGCACTCGATCGCGAGCGCTTCGAGGTGTTCGTCATCGGCATCGACAAGGCCGGCGTCTGGCATGCCGCCGACCCGGCCGATTTCGTGTATCACCCGGACGATCCGAAGCGTATCGCGCTCAAGGCCGACACCGCGGCACTCGCCATCGTGCCGGGCCGCGAATCCGGCCAGATCGTGAGCGCCGACACCGGCAAGGTCGCACTGGAAATCGATGTGGCCTTTCCCATCGTGCACGGGCCGACCGGCGAGGACGGCACCCTGCAGGGCCTGCTGCGGGCCGCCAACATCGCCTGCGTCGGCGCCGGCGTGCTCGGCTCGGCCGCGGCCATGGACAAGGACGTCACCAAGCGGCTGCTGCGCGACGCCGGGCTGGCGATCGCGCCGTTCGAGGTCGTGACCGCGGCGGACCGGCCGCTGGATCATGCCGCGCTGACCGCGCGTCTGGGCAGCCCGCTGTTCGTGAAACCAGCCAATCTGGGCTCGTCGGTCGGCGTGAGCCGGGCGGCCACGGCCGAGGAGCTGGCCGCAGCGATCGATCTCGCGCTGCGCTTCGATCACAAGGTGCTGATCGAAGCGGCGGTGACCGGGCGCGAGATCGAATGCGCCGTACTCGGCAACAGCGACCCCCAGGCGAGCACGGTCGGCGAGGTGGTGGTCGCCGACGGCGGTTTCTATGCCTACGACACCAAGTACGTGAACGACACCGCACAGGTCGTGATCCCGGCCGCGCTCGATGCCGACAGCATCGAGGCCGTGCGCCGCGTGGCCCTGGCCGCCTACCGCGCGCTGGACTGCCGCGGACTGGCGCGGGTGGATGTCTTCGTCACCCCCGACGACCATGTCGTGATCAACGAAATCAATACATTGCCGGGTTTTACCCGAATTTCGATGTATCCCAAGCTGTGGGCCGAATCCGGCATGGACTATCCCGATCTGGTGGCGCGGCTGGTCGATCTGGCGCGGGAACAGCACGCCGCCGACCGGGCGCTCGCCACCTCGATGTAGCGAGGCTTGCACCGTGCGCATCAGCTCCGGATGATGCGCGATCCATTCACCAGCCGATGCGCCCATGGCCTATACCGACGACACGCCGATGAACACGCTGCTGGCCGGCATGGCGTCGGTCGATGCCGAGGCCTGCCATGAATTCGCCCGGCGCCAGCATGTGGCCGGTCACGGCGCCGACCTGGCCGCCGCGGCCGCGCTCGTGCACGAACTGGCCTTCGCCGCCCAGCTCGACCGGCCGGCCGAACTGATGGCCTGGAAATACCCGGAAACCTTCGCCCCGGTGGACGAGATCATGCTGGCCGATCTGCTGCAGGCGGCTTCCGAAGACGACCGCAACACCGCCCGACAGCTGATCGCGGACCAGTCGTTCGCCGATATCACCGCGTTATCGAGCATCGCGAGCTATCTCGGCCAATCTGTCGAACAGCTGCGGCGCTTCGGCACAACGCGTGCGAACCCGCAACAGTCGCTGTTCTGAGCATGCGGCCTGATTCGGCGCCCAGCCCGCGCCGGCCAGGGTTAACATGGCTATTACAGCCAACTGTTTAGACTCGCGTTCCAACACGTGGTTCCCGTGCCGGTAACGGCGCGCCTTGCTCTGATGATCCAGCCTTGCGTCAACGGCCCGGGCCGCCCCGGGGCTCGTCCAATCCGCCTTGCCCTGGCGATCGTGCCGGTGATGCTGGTGTCGGCCTGCGCGACCTATCACGCCAAGCCATTACCCGATAGCCCGGATCTGGCGGACACGCCGCCCGCGCTGCAGGTCCCGGCCCGGCAACTCGCGGTCCCCGGACTGCAGCCGCATGCGGTCAACCCGGCCAAGGGCCTGGACATGACCGACGTGGTCCTGCTGGCGGTGCTCGACAATCCCGATCTCAAGGCCAAGCGGGCGCAAGCCGGGGTGGCGCAGGCACAGCTGTTACAGGCCGGGCTGCTGCCCAATCCGCAGTTGAGCGCGAACTTCATCCATCCGACGGGCGGGCCGCCGCCGCTTTACAACGGCTACAGCCTCGGGCTGATGGCGGACCTGACCAGCCTGGTCACCTGGCACGCGTCGCGCGATGCCGCGCGCTCGAATCGGGCCAAGGTCAACCTGAATATCCTCTGGCAGGAATGGCAGGTCGCGCAGAAAGCACGCCAGCTGTTCATCCAGGCACGCGCGCAGGCGCGGCTCGCCGATCTGCTGAAAACCCAGCACCGGCTCAACAAGCAGCACTATCAACGCGACCGCAAGGCCCTGAAACAGGGCAATGCCACGCTGTCGACCACGTCCGCCGACCTGGTCACCCTGGTCAACGCCAACAGCCAGTTGCGCCAGCTCCAGCGCCAGCGCAACCAGACCTGGCACGCGCTGGATGCCCTGCTCGGCGTGAAGCCGGGCGTCGAGCCGCGGTTGACCGGCGCCATCGATATCCAGCCGTTATCCAAGGCCGAGTTCCAGTCCGCCTTGGCGAAGCTGCCCAAGCGCCGGCCGGATCTGCTCGCGCTGCGCGCCGGCTATCACAGCCAGGAAGCCAAGGTGCGCAAGGCGATTCTCAAGCAGTTTCCGGCACTGTCGATCGGGCCGACCAACGGTAGCGATACCAGCCAGGTCAAGACCGTGGGCGCGGGCATCAACCTCACCCTGCCGTTGTTCAACCACAACCAGGGCCAGATCGCGATCGCCCGCGCAACACGCGCGTCACTGCGCCAGAGCTACCAGGCGCGCCTGGATCAGGCCGCCAACCAGGCCCACAAGCTATGGCGCGAGGTGCGGATTCGCAGCCGGCAACTGCATCAGTTGCAAGCCCATCTGCCGCTGCTCAAGCAAACCACCACCGCTGCCCAACGCAGCTTCGCCGAGGGCAACATGAGCGCGGGGACCTATATCAATCTACGCACGAGCCTGCTGTCGAAGCAGATCGAGGCAATCCGGCTCAAGAGTTCCCTGCAGCAGGCCCAGGCCAACCTGGAAACGCTGCTCGGCATGCCGCTGGACACGCCCGCCGCCAATCAAGCTGCCGGAAAAAGTTAAACGATGCGACTAACGATCGGAATTGCGCTTTTGTGCGTGTCGACGGCGCTGTTCGCCGCCACGCAGCCCAGCGTCAAAGTGCAGACAACCCCGCTCAAGACCCATGCCATGGACCACACCATCACCGCGTTCGGCGTGGTGCGGCCCGACCCCGAAGCGCAGACCACGCGCGATGCCACCTATACCGCGTTCGTACGCAAGCTCGATGTCAACCTCGGCCAACCGGTTAAAAAAGGCGATCCGCTGCTGACGCTGCGCACGGCCCCCTCGGCGCGCTCGAATTACCTGACGGCCAAAGCCAATGTCCGCTTTGCGCGCCAGGCCCTGGCCCGCCAGAAAAAACTGCTCAAGCAACATCTGGCGACCCACGCCAACGTCGATTCCGCCGGGCAGAAACTGGCCCAGGCGAAGGCCGCTTTCGCCGCACAGAAAGCGCTGGGCACGGGGCAGCAGACGCGTGTCGTGACCGCGCCCTTCAGCGGCATCGTCAGCAAGCTGCCCATCAACCCGGGCAATCAGGTCAAGTCCGGCACCCTGTTGTTCCAGCTCGCGCGCCGCGATCGGCTGCGGGTGGCCCTGGGTATCGAGCCGGACGAAATCAAGCAAATCAAACCGGGGATGTCGGTCCAGGTGATTCCCCTGTTCGGCAATGGCAAGGGCGTCGCCAGCCAGATCAGCGTGGTCAATGCCGTGGTCGACCCCAACACGCGCCTGGTCAACGCCATCGCGCCGTTGCGCGGCGCACAGGCGCAACCGTTTCTGCCCGGGATGCGGGTCAAGGGCCGGCTCAAGTTATCCACGCATCATCCGCTTGCCGTGCCGCGCTCGGCGGTATTGCACGACAAGCAGGGCGATTATGTGTTCGTCGTGCGCCATGGCAAGGCGCAGCGGATCAATGTCCACAAGGGGCTCGAGCAGGATGGGCTGGTCGCGATCAAGCCCACGAACACCCAATTGAAGGTCGGCATGCCCATAGTGGTTCAGGGTAACTACGAGCTATCGGACGGCATGGCGGTCCGTCAGGGCTCATGAGTTTCGCGAGCTGGGTACAGAATCACACCCGCTCGATTCTGTTCTTGCTGGTACTGCTCGCCCTGGGCGGGGCCTTTAGCTACGGCAAGCTCGCCGTCGGCCTGTTCCCCCAGGTCTCGTTCCCGCGGGTACGCGTATCCCTGAACGCTGGCGTGCGCCCGGCACACGAAATGATGCTGCAGGTCACGCGGCCGGTTGAGCAGGCCGTGCGCTCGGTACCCGGCGTACGCTCGGTTCGCTCGACGACCAGCCGCGGCTCGACCGATATCGAGATCAATTTCGACTGGGGCCACGACATGAAGAATGCCGTGCTCCAGGTGGATTCGGTCATCGGCCAGATGATGTCCAGCCTGCCACAGGGCACAACCTATACCGCCCAGCGGCGCTACCCGGCGAACTACGGGCCGGTGGTGGCCTACAGCCTGACCTCCAAGAAACTCAGCCAGGTGCAACTGCGCGACCTGGCCAGGTACAAGCTCGTGCCCTACCTGTCCAGCGTGACAGGGGTCGCCAAGGTCACGGTGCAGGGCGGGGACAGAGCCGAATACCGGGTGAGCGTCAACCCCGCACGGCTCAAGGCCGTGGGATTGTCGATGGCCGCCGTGACCAAGGCGGTCTCGGCCTCCAATGTGCTGACCGCCGTCGGCCGAATCCAGGATCATTACAAGCTGTATCTGGAAGTCTCCGACACGCGCTTTAAAAGCCTCCAGGAGATTCGCCACACCATTCTCAAAAGCGGCGACAACGGACAGGTCCAGCTCGAGGACGTGGCCAAGGTCAAGCTGGCCACCGCGCCCAAGTACACACGGGTCACGGCCAACGGCCAGCAGGCGGTGCTGCTCAACGTCTATCAGCAGCCGTCCGCCAGCGTCATCAATCTATCCAACAACCTGAAAAGCCGGCTGGCTGAATTCAAGCCACAGATGCCCAAGGGCGTGCAGCTGAATCAGTGGTATAACCAATCGGTTCTGGTGCAGCTGTCCAAGTCGAGCGTGGTGAGCGCCATTTTCATCGGCGTCGGGCTGGCCGCGCTGGTATTGCTGGTGTTCCTGCGCAGCTTGAAGATCACGCTGGTCGCGGTCGTCGCGGTCCCCGCCGTCCTGGCGGTGAGCATGCTGTTGCTCTATGTCTTTGGCATGACGCTGAACATGATGACGCTCGGCGGCATGGCGGCGGCCGTCGGCCTCATCATCGACGATATCATCGTGATGGTCGAGCAGATCGTGCGCCGGGTCCAGGACACCGGCGAACACGGCATCGACCGAGTGCTGGCGGCCGCACGCGAGTTCACGCCCCCGCAAGTGGGCTCGTCGGCCTCGACCATCATCATCTTCCTGCCGCTGACCTTTCTCAGCGGAGTCACGGGGGCCTTTTTCAAGGCGCTGTCGCTGACCATGGCGAGCGCACTGTTCATCTCGTTTCTCGTGGCCTGGCTGGTGGTCCCGCTACTGGCCAACTTCATGCTGGGGCCCAAGGATACCGAACGCGAGAAAGTCGGCCGCATTACCCGCTACGTCAATCGTGGCTACACCAGGCTGATGGTCCGGGTGCTGCGGCGCCCGGCCTGGCTACTGGTGGGTCTCGTGCCATTGCTGACCGTGGCCTATCTGGCGTTCGGCAGCGTGGGGTCGGGCTTTATCCCGCAAATGGACCAGGGCGGCTTTGTCCTCGACTATCGTTCGCCACCGGGTACCTCGTTACAGGAAACCAATCGGTTGCTGAAACAGGTGGCCGGGATCCTGAAAAACAACCCCTATGTCAGCAACTGGTCGCGGCGCACGGGCTACCAGCTGGGCGGCGGCATCACCGCGCCCGACACCGGCGACTTCTTCGTGCGTTTGAAACCGTTGCCGCGCCCGTCGACATCGGCGGTCATGAACCATATCCGTCAGCAGGTTCAGAACAAGGTGCCCAGCCTGGACATCGATGTCTCGCAGCTCATCGAGGATGAAATCGGCGATCTGACCTCGGTGCCACAGCCCATTGCCATCCGCCTGTTCGGCGACAACGTCCAGGACCTGCGGCAGGTGGCCAAAAAGGTCGCCCATGCGATCAGCGGCGTGAACGGTATCGTCAGTGTGAAGAACGGCGTGGTGATCGCCGGCGACAGCCTTGATATTCACGTCAAGCGCGTCAAGGCGGCGATTCAGGGCCTGTCGCCGCAGGCCATCACGCAGCAGTTACAGGCCTATCTGGGGGGCGTGGTCACCACGCAAGTGCGCAAGGGTGTGAAATTCATCGGCGTACGCGTCTGGGTACCGAAAAAATTGCGCAACAATATCGATGCCGTGCGCAATATGCGGCTACAGGCGCCCGATGGGCATCTGGTGCCGCTGTCGCGGGTGGCGGATGTCAAGATCGTATCCGGCCAGCCCGAGTTGACGCGATATAACCTGCAGTCGGATGTCATGGTGACCGCCCGCATCAGCGGCCGCTCGCTGGGCGCGGCGGCGGCCAGCGTCAAGCAAGTCCTGCAGAAACCGGGGCTGATTCCCAAAAACGATTATTACCAGCTCAGCGGTCTGTACAAGCAGCAGCAGCAATCATTCGCCGGCCTGATCCGCGTGTTCATTGCCGCGGTCGCGCTGGTGTTTTTCCTGCTGCTGTTTCTCTACGAACGGTTCCGGGCAGCGCTGGCCATTCTCGTACAGCCATTGCTCGCGGCCAGCGCGGTGTTCATCGGGCTGTGGATGACGGGCGTGCAGCTCAATATCACCGCCATGATGGGCATGACGATGATCATCGGCATCGTCACCGAGATCGCGATCTTCTATTTCTCCGAACTGCGGCTGATCGAGGTCGTGGGTGGCTCTAAACAGCCGCTGGCGCAAAATCTGATTCGCGCCGGGCGCAACCGGATACGGCCCATCGTGATGAGCGCACTGGCGTTTGCGCTCGCGCTCCTGCCCCTGGCGCTCGGCATTGGCCGCGGCTCGGCCATGCTGCAACCGTTGGCAATTGCCATCATCACCGGGTTGCTGGTCCAGATGCCGCTGGTGCTGGTCTTGATGCCCGTGATCTACAAACTGATGAGACCCCGCGCGCGATGACGCCTGCACCCGCCGGGGCGTGACCTGGGGCGCCGCCATGCCGCACCGTTGTGGCGGTGTCGCGGCGAAATCGCAACGGCCCGTCTCCCGCTCGGCGCAGAAGACGGGCCGTTGCGTCCGCATCGCGGCCGCGGGGCATCGGCTCGTCGGGCGCGGTCAGGTCACCCGGCCCGCGACGGCCCGCGTCATTCCATCGTCAGTACGACCCGAAAACGCGCCTCGTTGTTGATCATGCGCTGGTAGGCCGCATTCACGTCGGACAAGGGATAGGTCTCGATGCGCGTCTTGATGTCGCGCAGGGCCGAGAAGTTCAGCGTGTCTTCGGAGTCGTGCGGGGTGCCACTCGGGTGGCCGGCCACGCTGCGGCGCGCCATCAACAACTGGAACGGCGAGACTTCGATCGGCTCGGGGGAGGCGCCGAGCACCAGCAGCTGACCGTCGACGCCCAGGCCGTCGATCACCGAACTCATCAGTTTCGGGTTGGGCGCGGTGGCCACGATCACACGGGCGCCGCCGAGATTCTGCAGCGCCTCGACCGCGTCCTCGGCTTCGGTGTCGACATAGGTGTCGGCGCCGAGCGCCAGCGCCATATCCTTCTTGTCGGTGCCGCGCGACAGCGCCACGGTATGAAAGCCCATGGCGTGGGCGTACTGCAGCGCCAGGTGGCCGAGCCCGCCGATGCCCTGGATGGCCACCACGTCGCCCGGCTTCGCGCCGGTGTGGCGCATGCCGTTGTAGGTGGTCACGCCGGCGCACAACAATGGCGCCGCCTCTACAGATGACAAGGCCTCGGGAATGGCGACCAGCGCCTCCACCGGCGCGATCATGTATTCGGCATAGCCGCCGTCGTAGGAAATGCCGCAGACCTGCTGGTTCTTGCAGGTCACGAAATCGCCGGACCGACAGGAATCGCAGGCGAAACAATGGCCGCCGTGCCAGCCCACACCCACGCGCTGGCCGGCCTGCCAATGGTCGATATCCTCGCCCAGCGCATCGATGGTGCCGATGACTTCATGGCCGGGCACGCGCGGGTATTGCAGCCCGGGAAATCCGCCATCGACGACGAAGGCATCCGAGTGGCAGATGCCACAGGCGGCAATCTTGATGCGCACCTGCGACGGGCCGGGTTCGGCGACCGAACGGGTCACCAGTTCGAACGCGCCGCCCGCGCGGCTGATCTGGGCAACTTGCATTTGGGACATGGGAATTGGCCGGGTCAACGAAAAACAGACCCCGAATCTAACACCTCCCCGGCGCCGGTTGCCGCATTACCGGACGCCGGATCATGGTCCGAGATGGTGCCGGCCCACACGCCGGGCGCTATTAATCCGGCACCAAGACAGCTGACTTCATCAGCTGTCTTCAACGCCTGCAAAAATAAAAGCCGGCGCCTGTCCGTCTTTTATCTTCTAAGGCTTCACGGCCAATGGCCGCGGCGAGCATGCGGTCGCATGCGCGCGCTATCAACCCGAAAAATCATCTATTTCTGTGCCGGGTTAATAACACGATCCGCCGCGAACCGGTCCCCTAAGCTCGAGCTAAGTCTCGCCCGCCACAATCGGGGCCACGCGATACAGCGGCGCTCCTCTCCATGGCAATGCGTGGTGTGTCCGGTCCGCGTGCCGGGCGGCATGGCAATAGCCGGGCCGCAGACGAGCGACACCGCCGAAAACAGCGAACGCAACGATTGAACCCCAACCTCAAGTGAGCCACACCATGACTTACGCCGCGCAGAAATCCACGACTTACTGGAACAAGGTACCGCAGGTCACCCTGATCTTCTGGCTGATCAAGATGATGTCGACCACCGTAGGCGAAACGGCCGCGGATTTCGTCAACGTCCGGCTGCACCTCGGGCTGTCCGGCACATCGGTGGTTACCGGCCTGGTGCTGGCAGGACTGCTGGCGCTGCAGATGCGCAGTCGGCGCTATGTTCCGGCCCGCTACTGGTCGACCGTGGTCGTGATCAGCGTGTTCGGCACCCTGGTCACCGACAATCTGACCGACCGCCTGGGGGTGCCGCTGTATGCCTCCTCGCTGCTGTTCGCGCTCGCGCTCGCCGCGACCTTTGCGCTGTGGTATGCCTGCGAGCGGACATTGTCCATACACTGCATCAATACCCGGCGCCGGGAAAGCTTCTATTGGACGGCCATCCTCATGACGTTTGCCCTGGGCACGGCCGTGGGCGACTGGATCGCCGAGGGGCTGGGCCTGGGTTTCGCCGGCACCGGCCTGCTCTTCGGTGGCCTGATCGGGGTGTCCGCCCTGGCCTACTACGGCGCCGCCGCCAATGGCATCGTCTGCTTCTGGGTCGCCTACATCCTCACCCGGCCGTTCGGCGCCGCCTGCGGCGACGGCCTGTCGCAGCCGCTGGCAAACGGTGGACTGGGGCTGGGTACGACCCTGACGAGCGCCGTCTTCCTGGCCATGATATGCGCACTGGTGACCTATCTTTCGGTGACCGGACACGACCGGATCGATTCGGCCGGACAAGCGCCAGAGCGCGCCTGAAACCCGCCCGGGGTCGGCTGACACCGGCCCCGGGACACGACGGGCCAAAGGATCGGCGCGGGCCTGTCAACCCTGACCGCGCGGGGCACAAACCGGCGATCAGGACCGGCTCCGCGAGCCATCGCCGAGCACTCGAACGGACAGCCCGGCCGGATACCGGCCGGGCAACGCGCAAGCAGGCTCCGCACGACTACTGATGTAGTGGCATCGTGCAAATTGGTAGCGTGCGAGGTCTGGATCCTCAGATCACGAGCGCGATTTCATGTCCGACTATCAGGCACTCATGCACGAAGCCGCCTACATCGGTGGTGAATGGCGTCAGGCCGGGCCCGACGAGAAGCGTCCCGTACGCGACCCGGCCAACGGCGAACTGCTCGGCCACGTGCCGGCGCTGGACGAACGCCAGATGGACTCGGCGATCGATGCCGCGGCGAGCGCCTTCGAGGCGTGGCGGCATACCGCCCCGCTGACCCGCGCCGATCGTCTTCATGCCTGGTACCAGGGCATGCAGGACAACCGAGAGGCGCTGGCGCGGTTGATGACCGTCGAACAGGGCAAGCCGATCAGCGAGGCCCGCGGCGAAGTCGATTATGCCGCCAGTTTCTTTCGCTGGTTCGCCGAGGAAGCGCGCCGCATCCGCGGCAAGACCATCCCCGCCGAGGACCCGACCAAGGCGATCGGCACGGTCGAGGAGCCGGTCGGCGTGGCGGCCGTCATCACGCCGTGGAACTTCCCGCTGGCGATGATCACGCGCAAGGTCGGCGCCGCGCTCGCCGCGGGCTGCACCACGCTGGTCAACCCCGCCACCGAGACCGCATTCTGCGCCCTGGCGCTCGCCGATCTGGCCGAAAAGGCCGGGCTCACGAACGGCGAATTCAATGTCGTGCCCGGCTCGGGCAAGCAGTTCGGCGAGCGCGTCTGCGCGGATGATCGCGTGCGCGCACTGTCGTTCACCGGTTCGACCGAGGTCGGCCGCAAGCTGATCGAGCAAAGCGCCGCCACGGTCAAGAAGAACGCCATGGAGCTCGGCGGCAACGCGCCCTTCATCGTCTGCGAGGACGCGGATCTGGAAACCGCCGTCGAGGGCGCCATCGCCGCCAAGTTCCAGACCACGGGCCAGGATTGCGTGGCCGCCAACCGCATCTTTGTGCATCGCTCGATGTATGACGACTTCGTCGATCGCTTCGTCGAAAAGATGAACGCCATGCCCGTAGGCCACGGTCTCGACGAGAACACCGAGATCGGCCCGCTGATCCACGCCGATGCCGTCGAAAAAGCCCAATCGCTGGTCGACGACGCCCGCGAGCGCGGCGCCCGCATCATCGGGCGCGATCAGTCCGATGCCCCCGGCGAGAATTTCTTCATGCCCACCGTGGTCGCCGATTTCACCTCGGCCATGCGCGTGGCCGCCGAGGAGCAGTTCGCTCCCGTTGCACCGATCGCGCCGTTCGATACCGACGACGAGGCCCTGGCCGCGGCCAACGACACCATCTATGGCCTGGCCTCGTACGTGTTCACGCCCAGCGACGCCCGCATCCGCAAGTACCTGCGCGGGCTGGAATACGGCATGGTCGGCGTCAACACCATGGACATCACCGGGCCGCACGTGCCGTTCGGCGGCGTCAAGCAATCCGGCCTCGGCCGCGAAGGCGGCCATGTCGGTCTCAGTGAGTACCTGGAGACGAAATACTACTGCCTGGGCAACCTGCCCAAAGTCTGAAAGAGGCAACGATCGCCATGAGCATGGACATCATCAATCGCCTGGAATCGGAAGTCCGCGGCTACGTGCGCTCGTTTCCGACCGAGTTCAAGACCGCCCGCGGCAACCGCATGACCGACGTCGACGGCCGCGAATATCTGGATTTCTTCTCCGGCGCCGGCGCACTGAACTACGGCCACAACGACCCCGACATGGAAGCCGCCCTGCTCGACTACATCAAGTCCGGCGGCATCAACCACGGCCTGGACATGGCCACCGCGGCCAAGACCCGGTTCATGGAGACTTTCGAAGAGATCATCCTCAAGCCGCGCAAGCTGGACTACAAACTGCAATTCCCCGGCCCGACCGGGACCAACGCGGTGGAAGCCGCGCTCAAGCTGGCGCGTAAATACACCGGCCGCTCCGGAATGATCCATTTCACCCACAGCTTCCACGGCATGACACTGGGCTCGACCTCGGTCACCAGCAACGCCGCCATCCGCAACAGCGCCGGCGTCGGCCTGTCGGATACCACCACCGCGGCCTTCGACGGTTATTATCGCGACGGTCGCGACACGATCGCCGATCTGGACGCCCTGCTGTCGGATTCGTTCTCCGGCGTCGACAAGCCGGCGGCGGTCATCGTGGAAACCGTGCAGGGCGAAGGCGGCATCTATGCGGCCGGCTTCGACTGGCTGCGCGAAGTGGCCCACGTCTGCCGCGAGCACGACCTGTTGTTCATCGTCGACGACATCCAGGCCGGCTACGGCCGCACCGGGCCGTTCTTCTCGTTCGAGCCGGCCGAGATCCAGCCCGATATCGTCACCCTCGCGAAATCGATTTCGGGCATGGGCTCGCCGATGTCGCTGGTACTCATGCGCCCGGAAATCGATGTCTGGGACGCGGGCGAACACACCGGCACCTTCCGCGGCAACAACCATGCATTCGTCACCGGCGCGGCCGCGCTCGACAAGTTCTGGCGCGACGACCAACTCACCCGGCACGTCACCGAGCAGGGCGAACGCATCCGTGCTCGGCTGCAGGAAATCATCGACAAGCACGACGGTTTCGACGGTGAAGTCCGCGGCCGCGGTTTCTTCATTGGCCTGGACTGCGCGGTGCCGGACCATGGCAATGCCGTCATCGGCGAGTGCTTCAAGCGCGGCCTGATCATGGAAACCACCGGGCCTGGCGATCGCGTGATCAAGGTCATGCCGCCGCTGATCAGCACGGCCGAGGATATCGACGAAGGCCTGGCCATCATCGACGATGCCATCGGGGCGGCCCTGGCGGCCTGAGGGCCACAGGCGCACGGCCGTACGCCGTCGGGCCCGTCATCGCATCCGCTAAACTGACGCGATGACGGGTCCGAACTGTATCGGCATCGACGGCTGCCCTGCCGGATGGGTCGCCGCCACCCCGGGCGGCGTGTTTCTCCGGCCGCGGCTATCCGATCTGCTGCAAACGCTGGGCGTCGTCGCCGAGCGCGATATCGTGGCCGTCGACATGCCGATCGGCCTGGCCGCCGCCGGCAAGCGAGCATGCGACCTCGAAGCCCGCCGTCTTCTCGGCGCTGCTCGCGGCAACAGCGTGTTTCCGACCGCCACCCGGGGCGCGATCTACGCAACGACCGTCGGGCTGGCTTTGCGCGACGCCCATGCCAGGGCCAGCCGTATCAACATCGACAACGACGCGGGCGGCGTATCGGCCCAGGCGTTCAACCTGTTCGGCAAGATTCGCGAAGTGGACGCGTTGCTTGCCGATCAGCCGGCGTTGCGCACGAGCGTCCACGAAGTGCATCCCGAACTCGCCTTTGCCTGCTGGAATGCCGATACGGGCGGCCCGTTGCGGCCCATGCCATACCCGAAGAAATCCGGCCTCGGCGCCCACGATCGTCTGCAACGCGTGTTCACACGCTACGGCCGTGCGCACTTCGAACACTTCAGACAGAAACATCGTGTCGGCCACGCCGCCGATGACGACATCGCCGACGCCTATGCCGCGCTGTTCTCGGCCGAACGCATCGCCGCCGGCATCCACCGGAGCGTGCCCGAACATCCGCCCACGGACGAACACGGCCTGCCGATGCGGATTTGCTATTAGGGACGATTGCCGCTTGCGACGAAACCGAGTGCAGCGCACTTACCGGCGCCGACGGCGGCGATCATCACGCGATGACTGCCGATACGCTCGCAAGTATGGTCGAATAGGTCCGCTCAACCTCGCCAACTGAATTTCATGACAGCATTCGAAATCCGCCGCTCCGCGATCCGCTTGTCGTGCCCAGCCGCCGGAGGCCGCTCATGATCGTGGTCGCCGGCAGTGCCAACATCGATCTGGTCGCCCGGGTCGCGCATCATCCCGAGCCGGGCGAGACGCTGCTCGCCTCCGGCTATGCCATGCACCAGGGCGGCAAGGGCGCGAATCAAGCGGTGGCCGCCGCGCGGCTGGGTGCGCCGGTGCGTTTTCTCGGCGCGGCCGGCGATGACGATTTCGGCGACCGGATCGTGGCCGATCTGGCCGCCGAGGGCATCGATGCCGACGGCGTGCAGCGCTTTCCCGGCAGCAGCGGTATAGCCCTGATCACCGTCGACGAAGCCGGCGAGAACCGGATCGTGGTGGTGCCCGGCGCGAATGGCGAGCTCGACGGCTCGCGCGACATGGCCGGCGCCATGGGCGGCGCGAACGTGCTCCTTGTGCAACTCGAAACGCCGACCGCGTTCGTTAATGCGGCGCTGAGCGCCGGTCGGGCAGCCGGCGCCGAGGTGATCCTAAATGCCGCGCCCGCCGCTCCGCTCAAGGCTTTCGAGATGACCGCCGTGGACTGGCTGATGGTCAACGCCGGGGAGGCGGCTTTTCTGCTTGGCGAGCGCGAAGGCGCGAGCCGCGACCAGACCGTCGATCAGGCCGCGCGCCTTGCCCGGCAGTACAATATCGGCGTAATCGCCACCCTCGGCGCGGACGGCGCACTCTGGATCGGCCGCGATGGCAGCCGTGGCCATGTCCCCGGCCGGCCGTGCACGGTGGTCGATACCACCGGCGCCGGCGATACCTTCGCCGGGGCGTTCGCCGCCGCGCGGCTGGAAAGCCAGTCGGTCGAGGATGCAATCCGCATGGCCGGCGTGGCGGCCTCGCTATCAGTGGGCGCGGCCGGTGCACGGGCCGGCATGCCGGATCGCGCCGCCGTGCGCGCTACTATGGGCGACTAAAAGCGCTCTACAAAGACATTTTGTCCGCAGATCGACGCAGATTCACGCAGATGAAAGGCAAGCCTGTTCATCGTGATTGGGCGCGAGACTCGGGCAAATCAGCCTGACAGTGCTCTATTGCGTTTGTATCCAAGCCTCGTCTTGATTATTTATAGCGTCCAGTAAGGGCTTGACGACACGATTGCTCGCGAATCTGAAACAGAAGCGCCTTGATTTTACTTCTTGTTTGCGATCATTCGAGTTCATCCGCGGACAAAATGTCCTGGCTTTTTAAGCAACTTCTTGTCGCACATAATCAAATGACGATTAACAAAAATCCAACCACCAATGGATACGAATCGAGGCACCGAATAAGACTCTTCTTACATCTGCGTAAATCTGCGTCGATCTGCGGATAACTGTCTTAAAAGAACTTAGCTGACCAGCTCGGCAGCCTCGTCGAGAATAGCCTCGAAGGCCGCTGTATCGTGGGCGAAGCGGCCGAGGAACAGGCCGTCGACGGCGGTGCCGAGTTCGGTCAGCGTGCCCGGCGCCGCACTGCCGCCATAGACCACCGGCACGTCGGTCTGGCCGGCGCGTTCGACCAGGCCGGCCTTGATGCCACGGGCGACCTCGGCCACATGGCTGGCACTTGCAGCGTCCGACTGGCCGATCGCCCAGACCGGTTCGTAGGCGATCACCATCGACGTCGGCCGATCCAGCTCGGCCAGCGCGGCGGCCAGCTGGTTGCTACAGAAGTCGATCGCCTCATCGACCGGTCCGGATTCGGACTCACCGATACACAGCCACGGCGTGAGGCCATTGCGTACGGCCGCGACCACCTTCTTCGCCACGATGGCGTCGCTCTCGCCGAAGATGCGCCGGCGCTCGGCATGCCCGATCTCGGCGTAAACGCAACCCATATCGGCCAGATCGGCACCACTGACCGCGCCGGTGTAGGCACCGCGATCGGCCCAGAACAGATCCTGGGCGCCGAAGGCCACCGGGGCATCGGCACAGGCCGCCATGGCGGCTTCCATGGCCGGCAACGTGGGAAAGACGATCAGCTCGACCGCGCCCGACCGGACCGCCGGATGCCGGTTGGCGGTCGCGGCGGCGGCCGCGCACCACTCACGGGTACGCGGCCGGTCGAGATACATCTTGAAGCTGACGCCGATATGCATTGCAGTTCAATGGTTGTGCAAACCGGCGTTCATTGTCGCCTACTCGACGGGGCTGGCGTCGCCGGTTTCCTCGTATTGCTTGATCACGGCCACCTTCTTCGCCGACGAGGAGTTCTCGTCGAAACGATAGGTCAGCCATTCACGGGCCAGCTTGCGGGCCAGCTCCAGCCCGATCACGCGCTCGCCGAAGCACAGCACCTGGGCGTTGTTGGACAGTACGCCGCGCTCGACCGAGTAGCCGTCGTGCGCGGTGACCGCGCGAATGCCCGGCACCTTGTTGGCCGAAATGGCCACACCGAGGCCGGTGCCGCAGATCAGCAGCGCCCGGTCGGCCTCGCCCGCGGCGATCTTCTGCGCCGCGGCGATGGCGATGGTGGGATACGGCGTCCTGGCCGCCTCGTCGACGCCCATGTCCTCCACCGAGGACACGGTGTCGCTGGCCTGCATATCGGCCTTGATCGCTTCCTTGTAGCGATAGCCGGCCTCGTCGGAGCCGATGATGATTCGGAGTTTGTCGCTCATGCTGCGTCCTCATGCAGGGATTCGAGAGTGTCGGCGACGGCGGCGACGATCATCGCGAACGAAATCGCCCCCGGATCGGGGTGGCCCACGCTTTTATCACTATGGTTTTTGGCCCGGCCCTTCTTCGGCGCCAGATCGGCGGTCGCTTCGGCGGCGTGCTGCGAGGCTTCGGCAGCACGGCGCCAGGCTGCACGCAGGTGCGTGCCCGACTGCACTTCATCGGCCAGGGTGTCGGCAAACGGCTTCATCGAGTCGAGCATGGTCTTGTCGCCCATCTCGGCGCCGCCGAGCCGCATGATCGCGTCGGTGGCGTCGGCCACGCCGGCGGCCACCGCGGGCGCGGCCACACTGTCGTCATCGCCGATGCGCGCGCCCATACTGCGCAGGCCGAGGCCCCACAGCGCGCCGGAGGTGCCACCGGCCTCGTTGGCCCAGGCATCGCCGGCCCGCATCAAGACGGTGCCGGCGCCGCAGCCTTTTTCAACCGCGCGCCGCGCGGCGGCCAGCGCGGCCCGGGCACCGGTGTCCATGCCAATGCCGTGGTCGCCATCACCGGAGATGGCATCGAGCTGGCCCAGGCCCTCGGCCTCGGCCTCGATCCGGGCCTGGATGGCCTCGATCACGGCCAGCATGCCGGCCGCATCGGACCTGGAATCGGCGCTGGCGGGCGGGGTTTCCTCTTCATGGGCGGCGGCCAGGTCGGCGTCGTCGCGCGGCTCGCCTTCCAGCGCCACACCGCCGCGACAATACGCCGGCGTGGTGGCCGGCGCGGTCCAGGCTTTTTCCAGCGCCTCGTCGAGCCAGAACAGGGTCAGCGATACACCGGCCATCTCAAAACTGGTGACCAGCTCGCCCACCTCGGGCTGTACCAGCGTCAGGCCCGCGGCTTCCAGTCGCTCGGACACGCGCTTGTAGAGCACGAACAGTTCTTCGTACTTCACCGAGCCCAGACCATTGAGCATCACGCCCACACGCGGCGAAGCCGCGCCGTCCGGGCGTTCGTCGAGCAGGCGATCGACCAGCATGTCGGCCAGATCCGACGCGCTCGGCATGTCGACTTCCTCGATGCCCTGCTCGCCGTGGATGCCCATGCCCACGCCCATGCGCCCTTCGGGCACTGTGAACAGGGGCTGTTTGGCACCGGGCAGCGTGCACCCGGAAAACGCCACCCCGAACGACCGGGTGCGATCGTTGGCATGGCTTGCGAATTGGTATACCTCGTCCAGCGACTTGCCCTCGGCGGCAGCCAGTGCGGCAGCGCGGAACACGGTCAGGTCGCCGGCAATGCCGCGACGCTCGCTGGCCTTGTCGGCGGGGCCGCTGCAGATATCGTCGGTGACGGCAAAGCAACGACAGGCAATGCCTTCCGCCTTCAGGCGTTCCTCGGCGATGCCGAAGTTGAGCACGTCGCCGGCATAATTGCCGAACGACAGCAGCACGCCCGAATCGGAGGCCGCGGCCTTGGCCACGGCATAAATCTGTTGCGCCGACGGCGAGGCAAAGACGTTGCCCATGGCCGCGCCGTGCGCCAGGCCCTGGCCCACCAGCCCGGCGAATGCCGGATAGTGACCGGAGCCGCCGCCGATGACCACGGCAACCTGCCCCGGCGGGGTTCGCGTGGCACGCACCACGCCGCCCGGCACGCGGCGCACCAGGGCTCGGTTGGCGGCCACGAAACCGTCGATGCTTTCGTCGACGAAATCGGCGGGCTGATTCACCAGATAAGTCATCAGTGTCTCCTTATCGAAAACGCGCGAGCCATTGCGGCCCGCGCGTTCATTGCAGCCGTTACCCCGAGGGGCTTGTTACTGCATGCTCTTCAGGGTAAACGGCGCCACATAGTTGCCGATGTTCTTCTTGGTGATCAGGATGCAGTCGAACAACTGCTTCTCGTGATCCACGCCAGTGCTGCCGGTCTTGATGTAGTGATTGGCTTCGTCGACCGCCTTTTTCGAAAACACGGCCACCGGCTGTAGCACGGTGTAAGCCATTTCACCCTTCTTGATGGCGTCTATGGCCGCGGGCGAACCATCGAAGCCGCCGACCGTGACCTGGCTGAGCTTGCCGGCCTGCTTGAGCGCCGCGATCGCGCCCAGTGCCATTTCGTCGTTACCGCTGATCAGGCCGGTGATGTTGGGATGCGACTGCAGCATGCCCTGCATCTTGTCGTGGCCCTGGGTGCGGTCCCAGTTGGCAACCTGCGAGGCCACTTCCTTCAGGCCCGGATACTGGGAGAGCACGGTGCGATAGCCATTGGACCGCGTCGCCGCGTTGTTGTCCGACGGCGCGCCCTTGAGTTCGACGTACTTGGCGTGCGTACCGACGGCCTTGACCCATTGCTGGGCACCCAGGGCAGCACCCTGTGCGTTGTTCGATACCAGCTGTGCCTTGGCCAGACCCTTCTGGTCGATCTCGGCATTCACAAGGAACACCGGGATATGCGCTTGAACCGCTTTCTTGACGGAACCGATCGAGCCCTTGGCGTTGGCCGGATCGAGGATGATGGCCGCCGAGTGGTTGGTGATCGCGGTGTCCACCTCATTGCGTTCGGTATTGGTGTCGCCGTGATGGGCCACCACATTCGCCTTGTAGCCGAGCTTGCGGGCTTCCTTCGCCGCCACCTGGCCTTCCGTCTGCCAGTAGGGATTCGAGGGATCGTTGACGATGATCGTCATCAGCTTGCCGTTGCCGGAGTCTGCGGCCGAAGCCGTGGATATTCCGGCGCAGGCGGCGAATGCGAATAGAACACTCGCCGCCACGATTGTGATTTTCATGCGTTGCATGCTTATCTCCTTGTGTAGTGATTATTTCCGCCGTTCAACCAGCGGTTTTGTCAGGGACGTTCTGTGCCTACGATTCGCCCGTCGACGTCCCCAACGACGAGGCCGGATCAACCGGATTTTGTTGACTTGCGGCCGCCGGCGGCGTGCCGCCATCGGCGGATGCGGAGGTGCGGGGTTTGCGCCGGGCCTTGTATTCGATCGAATTCAGGAGCACCGCAAACACGATCACCACCCCGGTAAAGACCATCTGCCAGTAATTGGACACGCCCACGATGACCAGGCCGTCCGACAGGAAGCCGATCACGAAAGCGCCCAGGAGCGTGCCGCGGATATTGCCGACACCACCGGCCAGCGCGGCACCGCCGATCACCACGGTGGCGATGGCGGTCAGTTCATAGGTGGTGCCCGCGGTCGGGCCGGCCGAGGTCAGCTCCGAGGTCAGTACGAGACCGGCGATGGCCGCACAGATGCCCGACATGACGAACACCAGCACCGTGACGCGGTTGGTGGGCACGCCCGACAGGCGCGCAGCGCGCGCATTGCCGCCGGTCGCATACAGCCAGCGACCGAAGGCCGTTCGATTGAGCACCACGATGAGTACAATCGCCACCGCGATCATGATCAATATGCCGACCGGCACCTGCAGTATGGTGTTGAAACCGAGCCAGTCGAGGCCGGTATTGCCCAGCGACGCCTTGCCGCCGAGATTGTTGTAGGTCAGGCCGCCGGTCATCAGGAGCGCCACCCCGCGTACCGCATAGAGCGATCCCAGCGTGGCCACGAATGACGGTACCCTGAAATAGGCCACCAGGATGCCGTTGATCAGGCCGACCAGTGCACCGACCGCACACACCAGGACCACCACGACCCAGATCGCGGGATAAAGCGTGACCCCGCCGATATCGACGCCGTGAATGAAAAAACCGGCCATCACGCCGCACAGGCCCAGCGTCGAGCCGACCGACAGGTCGATGCCGCCGGTGAGAATCACCAGCAACATGCCCATGCCCAGCAGGCCGAAGATGGCCACATGGGAGGTCATGGTCAGCAGGTTGTTGAAGGTGAAGTAGTTCGGCGAAAGATAGGAAAAGACCGCGATGATCGCGATCAGACCGAAAAAAGCACGTCCTTCAAGGAGCAAGCCGATAGGATCGAAGCCGCCCGCAAACAGCCCGCCCTTGTCCTTGGTCATGGTTTGACCGCGTTTATCGCTCATGATTCTGAATTCCTGATCCGTGGTGCTCAAGCGGCGACGGATTCGCCGGAGGCCGCCATGATTTGTTCCTTGGAGACGTCTGGACCGAACTCAGCCACGATACGGCCGCGCGCCATGACGAGAATGCGATGGGCGATGGACAGGCATTCGTTGACTTCGGACGTCGAAAACACGATCGCCGCGCCCTGTCGTGCCCGCTCGGCCAGCAGCCGAAAGACCTCGGCCTTGGCGCCGACGTCGATGCCGCGACTCGGCTCATCCAGCAGGATGACGCTGGGTTGGGTGATCAGCATCTTGCCGATCACCACTTTCTGCTGGTTGCCGCCAGACAAGGAGCCGATCATGGCCTCCGGCCCGTCGGTCTTGACCGTGACATCATGAATCGCCGCATCGACCAGGCGTTTTTCGGTGCGCGGCGACAGCAGCATATTGCGCACGAAGGCACCAATACTGGCCAGCGACAGATTCCGCCCGACCGTCATGGTCTGCACCAGACCGTCGCGCTGACGGTCTTCGGGCACCAGACAGAGCCCGGCACCAATACGCTGCGCGATCGACAAACCAGAAACATCACGGCCACCGAGCAAGACGCGACCGCCACTGATCGGGCTGCCACCGGCGAGGGCTTCCAGCAATTCAGTGCGTCCGGCGCCCATCAAGCCATAAATGCAAACGATCTCGCCGGCGCGCACGTCCAGGGAAAGATGATCGACCGCCAGACGGCCACTCGCCGTGGCATCCAGGACCGAAACGTCGTCGATCGACAGGGCGACATCGCCGAAATCATGGCCGGCCGGCGGAGACCCCAGGTTGAAGTTTTCGCCGACCATCTTGCGCACGATCCACGGCAGATCGATGTCCGCGCGTTGGGCGTGGGCCGTCATCGAGCCGTCGCGCAGCACCACCGCGTAGTCGGTGATCTCCAGCGCCTCCTCAAGGTGGTGCGAGATGTAGACCAGCGCCACCCCCTTGGCCGTCAAATCCCGAATGACCTTGAACAGCACCTCGACCTCGGTGGCCGACAGCGCCGAGGTCGGTTCGTCCATGATCAGGATGCGCGAATTCACGGACAACGCGCGTGCAATCTCGACGATCTGCTGCTGGCCGACACGCAACTCACCGACCAACGTCAGCGGATCGATGTCCTCCTCGAGCTCCGCCATCAGCGCGGCCGCCTGGCGCGCCTCTTCGGCGTAGTCGACGCCGCGGTGACCGCGCAGCTCGCGGCCCATGAAGATGTTGTCGCGCACCGACATATTGGGCGCGAGCGACAGCTCCTGGTGGATGATGGAAATACCGCGGTCGCGCGCATCCACGGTCGAAGCAAATGTGACCGGCTCGCCGTCGAGAATGATGCGGCCTTCGCTCGGCTGCTCGACGCCCGACAGGATCTTCATCAGCGTCGACTTGCCGGCGCCGTTCTCACCGAACAGCGTCGTTACCGTACCGGGATAGATGTCGAAGTCGACGCCCTTGAGGGCACGCACGCCGCCGTAGCGCTTGTGCACGTCGCGGGCCGACAGGATGGCCCTGCCGTGCTTCTGCGAGATCGCTTGATCGCTCATGATCCGACCTTGAGTTCCACTGGCGTGACCAGCCAGTTGTGCGGATTGATCAACTGAAACGCGCCGACCACGTGGACCGTCTTGCCCGTCAGATGATCGCGATCAAGCCCGGACAACACCTGCTTCTTCATGGCGTTATTGATGCCAGCCGCCGCGTTCTGATACTGAATCTGGTTTTCGAAGTCGCCGAATCTGATCCCGCCGGCGCCATCACGCAGGGTCGTTCCAATGATGGCCGGCCCGGTCTGCAGGCGAATGGTCAGATCCTGCGGCAACCCCGGGACCTTGATATTGAACACACCCTCGTCGCCCTTGCCGACCACGCCGGAGAACTTCACCGACATAATGGGCCCGATATCGTTGGGCACGCCGTACTTCTTGACGGCAGCGCTCTTGTCTTTGGCCAGCGCCGCCGCCAGCTGCGTTGCCGGTGCCGCGCGCTCGCTGATCCTGGTGCGTACCTTGGGAAACTCCTTTTTGCCGTAGGCCGCCTGCGAGAACTGCTTCGGCCCGGCGGGGCCCTCGCCCTGTCGCACGACCTTGGTATCCAGCCCCATGGCAATCAGCACGCCCAGGCCCACAACAATCAGGACAATCTTGCGCCCGCTCCAAACCTTTCGGGACGCTGGGACGCTCGTGGCTGTACTCATGCAGAACCTCCATAATCAATGCGTTGCGCACTGCCGGACGCGCGCTTCCCGGGCGCGGACAGCCACGCGATCACAGCCCCGCCACCGCCGATGACCCGCAAGCCGGCGGTGGCGGTATAGCGGCTATCAGAGCGGGGGCGGGGGTGCGTCTTCACGCTCGTCCTCTGGTGCCGCGACCGGAAGCGCCCTCCCGCGCGGCCGTTTGCTGACTGCGCACGACCGCTGCCGGCGACAGCGCACGCCTGCCCGCGACCAGCAAGCGGAACAAGCCAGCGCGCCCCACATCCGCCGGCGCTGTCGCGCCCTGCCATAAACACCTGATCGAACCCGCTTGCGCCTAGGTGTGCGGGTCCACCGCCACCTTCATCGATTTCTCGCCGCGTTCCATCACTTCCAGTGCCTCGTGGAACTTCGACATCGGATAGGTGTGGGTGACCACGCCGCGCATGTCGAGCTTGCGGGTGGCGATGAAGTCGATCGCACGCGGATACGTATACGGGCCCAGATGCGAGCCCAGCACGTCCAGTTCCTTGCGGTCGCTGATGATCGACCAGTCGAGGGTGACCTCGGAGCCGAACACCGAGAACTCCACGAAACGGCCCAGCTTGCGCAGCATGTGGATGCCCTGGTTCACCGCCTTGTGATAGCCGGTGGCCTCGATGTAGATATCGCAACCGTAGCCGTCGGTGATCGACTTGATCTTTTCGATCACGTCTTCCTCGGCCGGATTCCATACTTCGTGCGCACCCAACTGCTTCGCGAATTTGGCGCGCTCAGGCTTGAGATCCAGAACGATGAGTTTCTTCGGGTTGGACAGCGCGACCTGGCCGATAATGCCCAGCCCCAGGGTGCCGGCGCCGGCCACCACCACGACATCGTCGGCGGTCACCTGGGCGCGGTCGGCGGCATGCAGCGAGCAGGCCAGCGGCTCGACCAGCACGGCCTCCTCGGCCGGCACATGATCGGGCACCTGATGGACGATGCCTTCCCTGGTGAAGATCATGTACTGAGCAAAAGCGCCCTGCACATTGTTCTGGAAGCCGTACAGATCGTGCTTTTCGCACATCCAGTACTGGCCCCGGTTGCAGTAGCGGCAGTCCCAGCAGGGCACGATCTGCTCGGAGATCACGCGATCGCCGATCTTGACGTTCTTGGCCTCGCCGGCGCCCTCGCCGAGTGCGACCACACGGCAGACGAACTCGTGCCCCGGAATCATCGGCGGCTTCACGTAGCGCGGCTGGGTGTCATCGCCCCAGAACGACGGCGCGCCGTGGTAGACCTTCACATCCGACATACAGATGCCGACCAGTTCCACCCGGCACAGAATCTCGCCCGGACCGGGCGTGGGCACCTCGACTTCCTCGAGCCGGTAGTCGCCCGGCGCGTAACAGACGACAGCCTGCATGGTCTTGGGAATGGCGCCCGCCTGGGCGGCATCTTCGGGACGATCGATAACATCAGACATGACGGCTGACTCCTCAATATGACTTTCGCGCCGCGGGGCACGCCATCGCCGGTTTTCATCCGCTGCGCCGGGACACCATCGGCGCCCGCCGCGGCCCGACCTGCCTGTCGCAAGTGCCCGGGTTCCGGCTTTCGTGAATGAACATATGATCATTCACAGTTCATTTGTTTATTCGTGATCGATAATATTTCGCCCCTCGTGGCCGGTCAACGCGAAAACCCTGTTTATAGCCCTAGACTTTGGTCGATACGACCTAGGTATTAAATCTCTGTATAAACTTAAATATAGCGACGTCATACCCGGTCATGCTATTGGACAAACCGGTGTGCCACCGTAGGATGAATGTCTAGTGCATATGTACACTGATCGAACATATGATCGCACTGGCTTCGACGCAGATCGTTCGGACGTACGAGCCGAGGCAGACGAGGTGAAAGACAAAATCCATGTCACCCGATGAATTGACCGAGCTGGCCAAGCTCTACCACATCGACGGCTGGACCCAGGAAGAGCTGGCCAGCCGATTCGAGATCTCCCGCGTGAAGGTGGGGCGCCTGCTCAAGCGCGCGGTCGCCGAGGGCATCGTCGAGATCCGCGTGCGCCTGCAGCATCCGCCGAACACCACCGCGGCGCTCGAAAAAGCGCTCATGGACCGCTTCGGCATCCGGCGGGCGATCATTTCCGTCGATCACAAGGACCCGGAGCGCCAGCGCGAACTGCTGGCCGGCCTGGTTGCGCGCTATCTCGATCAGTCCCTGACCGAAACCAGCGTGGTCGCGGTCGGCATGGGGCGCAATGTGAGCGCGGTGCCCGAGCACGTGGTCTCGAACCAGCGCCGGCACTGCAGTTTCGTCTGCGCCATCGGCGGCTCCTACCGCGGCGGCGAAGCCATGAATTCGGACCAGATCTGTCGGCACATGGCGATGCGCTTCGGCGGCGAGAGCGTTACGCTCTATGCCCCGGCCATCGTCTCCGACCCCCAGATCCGGGATGCGCTGCTGGCCAACGACACGGTGCGCCAGTCACTCAACAAGGCCCAGCACGCGGACGTGGCGGTGGTCGGCGTCGGCGATATTCTCGAAGACAGCAACATGGTCCGCATGGGCTGGTTCACCAACGAGGAGATCACCACATTGCGCCAGCTCGGCGTGGTCGGCGATATCATGGGCTACGACTTCATCGACATCGACGGCAATCTGGCGGAAACGCCACTGATCGGCCGCGTGATCGGACTCACCATCGAGCATCTGCACAGTATTCCGGACGTCATCGCCATGGCCAGCGAGCCGACCAAGGTGACCGGCATCCTCGGCGCGCTGCGCACCGGCGCGATCGACACCCTGGCCACCACGCAATCGATCGCCCAGACCGTGCTCAATCTCGCCCAGGCGACCGACAGTGTGGCCGCCCGGAGCAGCGCGACCTCCTGAGCACGCCGCGCCGCACGCCGGTGGTCAGGCGCCGATGAGCTGATCGACGATCCGAAAACCGGCGATCCAGGTACCGGCGGCCGAACCGATGGTCGACAACAGGAACACGAGCAACACGCGGGAAACACGGTTGCGCCACCAGCCGCGCACTGTGGTGACATCCGATTTCAGCGTCGAGAAATCGCCGACCCGCGGTTTGCGTATCCATAGCTCCACCGCAGCGGTCACCATGCCGGCGCCGATGGTGGGATTGAGCGAGGTCAGCGGCGATGCCACGAATCCCGCCACGACGGTCAACGGATGCGCCAGCGCCAGCGCGGCACCCACGGCGCACAGCACGCCGTGGATCAGAAACCATTCCGCGACCAGATGCCAGCCCAGATTCGGGCTATGGGCGAAGCCGAGCCCGAAACCGGCCAGCACCAGCGCCACGATCACCCAGGGAATCCATTTCACCCAGCGCGCGCCGGCCGGCACGGTATCGAGCGTGGCCACGCGCTCGGCCGGCGCCGCCATGCCGCGCTCGAGATAGCGGGCCAGGCCCTTCAGGTGGCCGGCGCCGACCACCACCAGCGTGGTGCCGGGCGTATCGGCCTGCATCAGCAGCTTGGCGGCCATGTACTGATCGCGCTCGTCGATGAGCGCGGCGTGCATGTGTTCGGACTGCTCCGCGAACTCGTTGAAGGTGGCTTCGAGCATGTCGCCTTCCTTGAGCTGCTCGATGTCTTCCTCCTTGATCTTGTTCGACGAGACCAGGCTTGCGGCCAACCCCATGAGCACCGACGCGCGCTGCCACCAGGGGATGCCGCGATAGACCCGCTTGAGCGTGATGCCGATATTGCGGTCGACCAGCGTCAGCGGGGTATCCGCCGCTTCCGCGGCGGTGATCGCGGCCCGCATCTCCGCACCGGGCTCGATGCCGAACTGGTCGGCCAGCCGCTGCTGATAGGCGCCGAGCGCCAGATTGGCCGCCACCATGCCGGCCTGGCCGCTCTTGATCACCGCGAACAGATCCATATCCGCCATTTCGGACTGGCGGGTGAGCGCAGCATGGCGCGCATCGCAGAGTTCGATCGCCACCTGGTCGTAGTCGCCGGTCTCGATCTCGGCGCGCACCTCGTCCGCACTCGCTTTCGACACATGGGCGGTGCCCAGCAGCACGAAACGACGCTCGCCACGGGTGACGATGCGGCGGGGCCCGGCCTCGGTTGCGGGCGATGTCGGATTCGACGACTCGGACATAAATGCGATCCAGCAGCAAAAACAGGCGGGCGCCCCGCATCAGGCGCCCGATTGTCGCCGCTGCAGCGTTCAGCGTCCACGCTCGACGGCAACCCGGGCATTCCGGACGACGATTCGACCGGATTCGCGCAGGCGTCGCGGGCCCGGGCCCGTTCAATCGTCGTCGCTGGTGATGAGCTTGTAGGCGACCCAGCCGAGGAAACCGAAGAACGGCACCATGGCCGCGGCAAAGATGAAGATCCCGATCATGATTCACCCTCCCGAATCCGGACGCGGTTCGACGCGCCACCCAAACGTTGTCGCCGGCGTCGTCATTCGGCGACCGGCTTCTTGGCCAGCTTGCGCTGTAGCGTGCGCCGATGCATGCCCAGCGCCCGCGCCGTGGCCGAGACGTTGCCGTCGTGTTCGGCCAGCACATGCTGAATATGCTCCCATTCGAGCCGGCGTAGCGAGGTCGGGGTGCCCGGCGGCTCGACCGGATTGTCGGCGACGCCGTCCTGCGCCAGCGCCGCGAGGATCTGGCGCGCGGTCGCGGGCTTCGGCAGATAATTGAACGCGCCGCGCTTGATCGCCTCGATTGCGGTGGCGATGCTGGCATAGCCGGTGAGCATGAGGATGCGCAGGTTGGCATCGGCGGCCAGCAAGGGCTCGATCAAGGCCAGCCCGCTGCGCTCGCCGAGCCGCAGATCCACGATAGCGGCATCGAAATGGCCCGGCGTGACCGCCGACAGCGCCGAGGCCGGCGTATCGGCAGCGGTAGCGACGTGCCCGAGCCGCTCCAGCGCACGGCCGAGCGTGCGCGTGAACACGACATCGTCATCCACGATCAGCAACCTCATGCCGCGTCTCCTGTCGCGTCGTTCGGCATCAGCGGGCCGAGCGGCAGCCGCACCCGTGTACGCGTGCCGCCGTGCGACGAGGTCGAAAAATCCAGCGTGGCGTCCAGGCGGGCCAGACTCGCGCGCGCCAGCGTCAGCCCCAGGCCCAGACCGCGCGCCGGGCGTGCGGTCTGGTCGGCAACGGTTTCAAGACCGGCGCCCGGGTCGTCGATGATCAACTCGAGCAACCGGCACTCGCAACGCCATGTCAGCCACAGGCGCTGATCCCCCGCCGCGATCGCCGCATCGGCGGCATTGTCGAGCAGATTCACGAGCGCCTGGGTCAGCGCCGGATCGTTGCGGATGGGCGCGGCGGTCAGCGCGGCGCGTCCGGTCTCGGTCAGATCGATCTCCGGCCGACGCATATGCCAGTCGGCGACCAGATGCCCGGCATAGGCGGATAGCGGCGTGACCGACTGCGCACGCGGGTCCCGGGCCGCGATCAAGCGCCGCAGTTCGGCCGCGCACAGCGCGGTCTGGCTGCGGATGATGGCGATATCCTCATGCACGTCGGGCGGCAGATCCGGATGCTCGGAGACCGACTCGGCCGCGACCGCGATCGTCGACAGCGGCGTATTCAATGCATGGGCCGCGCCGGCCGCCACGGTGGCCACGGAGACGACGGCGTCGTCGCGCATCAGCCGCTCGCGTTGCCCCGCCAGCTCGCGTTCGCGCGCCCGCAGCACCGCCGCCAGCACCAGCAGGAAACCGCAGAGCAACGCCGCGGCCAGGAGAAAATTGACCCACATGCCGACGACGTGGCGCTCGAAGCCGACCATGGCTTCCGGGTCGTGGATTCGTGTCAGATAACGCAACAGCAGCGCTGTATAGGCCGCCACCGCCAGCAGCGTCACCGCGATCGCATCGCGAATCGACAGGATCGTCGCAGCCAGCGCCACCGGCACCAGGAACAGCGACACGAACGGATTGGTCGCCCCGCCGAGCCCCCAGAACAGCGTGAACAGGGCCAGGGTGTCGACCGCCAGATGGGCGACCAGCTCGAGCGCGGACGGGGGCGCGGCATAGCGCAGGCGCCAGACCACGACCAGATTGAACGCCAGCAGCAGAACGGGCAGGGCCCACAGCGCCGGCGGCAACGTTCGCCCGGCCACCGCCATGAGCAGCAGTGCCAGGCCGACCAGCGCCACCGCCAGATAGCGCAACCCGGCCAGCACCCGCATCACAGCGGCGGGCTCGAGCGAAAACACATGGGCAGGCAGCGTAGGTTTCATGGCCCCTCCAGCCCCGGAATGCACACCACCCTACCGCTTGCACGCCAGCGCACGCGAGGCCGGCCTCGCGCGCCCGTTCCAACGCCATTCAGAACGCAAAATGCACCGTCGCGTGCGCATTGCGCCCGGCCCCGGGCAGGCGCGCGCCCACCGGCACCGCGCTGTCGGCCACGCGATTGAAGCCGCCCATGAAATCGCGATACCCCCGGTTGAACAGATTATCCACGCCGACTTCCACCCACAGATGCCGGTTGGCCTGATAGTGGGCGGCAATGTCGGTCAATGCATAGCCGCCGGTTTCGGGATCGCCCAGCCGGGCGTCACGATGCGAATCGGCGATGTGATGCCGGGCGAAGACATAGCGCTCGGACAGCGAAAAGCGCCAGTCGGCGCGCTGGTAGGCCAGCCGTGCACGCACGTTGGCCGGCGCGATGCGATACAGATTGTCGCCCGTGTCGGTGCGCCGACCGCGGGTGTAGCCGGCCCCGCCGGACAGCGTCCAGGCGTTATCCAGCTTGTAGGCGGCGGCAAGGTCGGCACCGTAGACCTCGGCCCCGACATTGGCGTACTGCAACGGCGTCGGATCGCCGTTGGCGGTCGACACCATGACCACGTCCTTATTGCCCCCGGCATACGGCACGCCGGTGATGTAGTCGTGGATGCGGTGGTAATAGACCTCGGGCGAAAACGTCAGCCGGCTACCGGTGAAACTCAGACCGAGATCCGCCATGTAGGCGACCTCGGGCGAAAGCCCGGTATTGCCGATGGTATTGTTGCCGTCCGCCGAGCCCGCCGTGGCTTCCAGCGGGATATAGGCATAGCGCTCGGTGTAATACGGCGAGCGTGTCTTGCGTGCCAGGCCGAGCCGGGCCTGCCAGCGCTGGCCGATATCGCGCGACAGCCTGGTCACCACATCCACGTTGTTGTCGGTCTGATCGCGATCGCTGGCGGCGAAATCGGCCGCCAGGCGCTGCGCCGGCATCGGCAGCGAGGGGGCCACGCCGCCCGGCCCGGCCGCGGTATGCACGATCGTGTCGCGCACACCGAGCTCGCCGTGCCACGGCCCGCGGATCGGCCCCGCCCATTGCCCGAACAGGCTGTAGGTGTCGCGGCGAATGTCGTCGAAGGCATTCACGCCGAACGCGGCCATTTTCGGATTGCCCACGAAGGCATTGTGCTGGACCCAACTGCCGTCGAAGCCGGCCTTGAAGGTGCCCCCGGCCAGCGGGTGCGCCGCGTGCAGCTTGGCCGCATAGCGCTGACTGCGGGCCCGGATATAGCGCGGATCGGGCGCATCGCCGTTGAGCGGCGAGAAGTCCGGCGCCGGGCGCAGGATGTAATTGTCCATCTCGTGCTCGACGTGGCTGAAGTCGAGCTGGGCGGTGACCCGCGTCCGCCCGATATCCGCGGTCTGCTTCAATTCGGCCAGCGTGCCATGGAAGTAATGAATATCCATCGGCAGATCCGGGTTGCCGGTGTCGCCGGTGCGCTGCGCGCGCACGAAGCCGGATGTTTCGCCCCAGGCCTCACGATGGCCGAAATCGAGCCCGTACTGCTTGCGATCGTAGGCCGAGGCCCGGAGTTTGCCATACGGCGTACGCAGGTTCGCGGCCTGGTCAGTCACCGCGGTCAGGCCGATCCGGTTGATGTCGTTGGCCAGGCTGGCCTGGCCGGACAGGCTGTAGCCGTCGTCGACCGATTGCGCGGTCGCTTCGCCCCAGCCGTGCAGCTCGTAGCTATCGCCACTGGTGTAGCGGCTTTGGCGGGTCCTGGCATCGACCGTTGTGCCGATCGTATCGATGCTGTCCGCCACGGAGGGAATCCCGCGTGTCACCGACAGCGACTCGACCAGCGCGGCCGGCGCATAGTGCAACGGCGGGTCCATCCAGTTCGGCCCGCCCGAGGCCACGCTCATGCCGTCGATGCGCGTCTGATTGCGATAGCCGGTCAAGCCGCGGAACTGGACCTGGCCCGAGATGCCGCCGTTGTCCACCAGCGCGCCCCCGGGCACCTCGCCCATCGCCGCCGCGGTATCGACGGTCGACGGCGCCAGTGGGGGCTGCACGTTATCGGCCCGGCTGATCAGGCCACGCACCGCAAGCGGCGCCAGCCTGGTGGTCGGCGCACTCACCGCCGGGGCGGCAACGATGTCCGGCCCGGGGCCCGCAGCCTGTGCCGACACCGGCGCCGCCGCACCCAGAAAAAGACCGCCCCATACCATCACCGAATAACGTCGCATGCCATGCCCCCAACTGCTGCGGAATCGGCGGCAAGACTAGCCGGGCACACGGCATGCGCCCATGCGACATATCGTCGCGGCGCCCGACGTCTTGACGGTTGGCCGCGGCGCTCTTACAACCCTCGAATGCAGATCGGCATCATCGGCGACATCCACGGCGCGTGGGACGACATCGACACCGCGTTCTTCAACGCCGCCGGCTACGACGCCGTGCTATTCGTGGGCGATTTCGCCCGCGTGGTGAACAGCCGGCCCGTGGCGCGTCAGCTGGCGCGGCTGACGGTGCCGGCATGGGCCATCCCGGGCAATCACGACGCAACCACTCTGGCGCAGTTGCTCGCCGAGATCCGGGGCCGCCCCTGGGCCACACGCTGGACCGCACTCGGCATGCGCCGCCGTGTCGCCCGGCTCGCCCGCGACCTGGGCCCGGTCACGCTTGGGGGTTACAGCCTCCATTCGCTGGCGCCCGATCTCGGTCTGGTGATCGCGCGCCCTCATGCCATGGGCGGCAACCGATTGTATTTCCGGCCTTACCTGAAAAGCGCATTCGGCGTATCCCGCTTCGCCGACAGCCGCGACCGACTGTGCGCGCTCATCGACGCCGCACCGCGCGATCTGATCGTGCTGGCCCACAACGGCCCGGCCGGGCTCGGGGCAGATCCTACCGACCCATTCGGCTGCGATTTCGATCCCGGGTTGGGCGATTTCGGCGATCCCGATCTGCGCGATGCGCTCGTGCATGCCCGTGCCACCGGTCATCGCGTGCGTGCCGTCGTCGCCGGTCACATGCACCATCGCAGCAAGCACAGCGGGGCCTGGCGCCGCACCTGGGCGCACCACCACGACACGCTCTACCTCAATGCCGCGCGCGTGCCGCGCATCGAGGACAACGGCCGCCGGCGCCATCATCTCCAGCTCACCCTCGACGCTGGCGGAGCCCACGCCGCAACGGTCTGGGTCGACGACACGGCACAGGCCATCGAACACCTGACCCTGGCGACCCCGGACTGATCCGCAGCCACCACACCGATCAGCCGGCGCGCCGCCGCTCATCGACCGCCAGATGCCGCAGCGGCAGCGCCATCGCCACAATCAGCAGACCGACCGCGACATAGCTCTGCCCGTAGCCGATCCAGCGGCCGCACATGAGCCCCAGAACCGGGCCGAGCGCACCGCCCAGATCGGACGACCACTGATAAACCGACAGCGCCCGGCCGTGGATGCGCGCCGGCGCCACGTCGCCCAGCAGCGTGAGCATGGGAATGGTCAGGCCGCCCGCGCCGGCGCCGATAAGCAACAGACCGATGATCGCCAGCGTCAGATTCGTGGCCAGGCCCAGGATGACGAAACCGGTCGCCACGCCCGCCATGGCCGGCAGCAACAATCGGGTCCGCGAGGTCGAGCGATCGAGATAGCGCCCGCAAGCGAGAGACGATGACGCCCGCGCGCCCATCAGCACCGCCATCAACAACCCGGCACTGCCCTGGGCACCCAGACCGAACAGCAACAGATGCCGGGCATCGACGGCCAGCGCCACGGTGGCCAGCAACACCCCGGACACGGCGAAGAACAGCAACGCGTTGGCGGCGAAGATGATGCGCAGCGTGCCCAGCGACAGCACGTCGCCCCAGGCGGCCCAGCGTGATGCGCCGTTCGCGCGCGCCGGACGCCGGCGCTCGGCGTGGTCCGGCATGACGCAGGCCGCGCCGGCGGCCGCGGCCAGGCTGAGTCCGGTGGCGACCAGAAACGCGGCGTTATCCGAGGCAAGATCGGCGATCAGCCCGCCGATGACGAGACCGCCGGGAAACCCCAGGCTGATCGCCGTGCGCACGCGCGCGGTCATGCTACCGCGGGAAGCATTTCCGCTGATCGACATGATGGCCGCCAGCACACCCACCAGCAGAAGCGACGAGCCCAGCCCCCAGATGAGACGTCCGACCAGGAACCACAGCGCCGGACGGTCAGCCGACAACGCAATCGCGTAGGCACCGCTGCCGATGGTCTCCAGTAACAGACCAGCCGCCACCGGCCAACGGGCGCCAAAGCGATCCAGCAACGAGCCGGTGGCCGGATTGAACAGCAGCCGTGCAATCCGGTTGGCGGACAGAATCAGGCCGATCATCGCCCCGCTGATGCCGAGCTGTACACCCACCATCGGCAGGATCGGAAACACCACGCCGCCGCCCACACCGCCAGTGAAGGCGATCGCCGCGATCGCCCAGCTGCGCTGCGCGCGTGTCATCCGCGAACCGGCTGGGCCTCGGGCGCGTATCGGGCCGCCCGCCGCGCGATGGCGGCGCAGGCAATGAGCTGGATCTGATGAAAGATCATCAACGGCAGCACGATCGCCCCGAGCGCGCCGGACGCGAACAGCACCTTGGCGATCGGGATGCCGCTGGCCAGCGATTTCTTGGAACCACAGAACAACAGCACCAGGGCGTCTTCACGCGCGAAAAACGCCCGCCCGACACCCCAGGTGACCGCCAGCACGATCGCCAGCAGCGCCGCGTCGGCCAGGAACAGCCAGGCCAGCGCGATCGGCGGGATCTGGTGCCACAGCCCCTGCACCACCGATGCCGAGAACGCGCCATACACCACAAGCACGATCGAGCCCTGGTCGACGAACTTGACCACCTTCGGGTGCGCCTTGACCCAGCCGCCAATCCAGCGGCGCGCGAACTGGCCCGCCGCGAACGGCACCACGATCTCGCCCACGATATGCACGATCGCCGACAACGAACCGCCGGCATGGCCGGCCTGGGACAGAAACACCCCCGCCAGCGCCGGGGTCAGGAACACGCCCAGCAGATTGGATGCGCTCGCGCTGCAGACCGCGGCCGATACGTTGCCGCCGGCGATCGAGGTAAAGGCGATCGACGACTGTACGGTCGAGGGCAGCAGACAGACGAACAGCACGCCAGCGGCCAGCCCGGGCGTGAGCAGATCGGACAACAGGGGATGGGCCGCCAGACCGATCAGCGGAAACAGCAGGAAGGTGGCGGCCAGCACACACAGGTGCAGGCGCCAGTTCGAGGCCCCGGCGACAACGGCCTCACGCGAGAGCTTGGCGCCGTGCAGAAAGAACAACAGCGCGATCGCCAATGTAGTGGCGTGCTCGTAAATGGCCGCCGCCCCGCCGCGAATCGGCAGGAGCGTGGCGAGCAGAATCGCCCCGATCAACGCGAGGATGAAGTTGTCGGGCAGAAGGCGCGGTCGTGGCATCGCGCTATTCTAACCTCGGCGCGCCGGCTTTGTGGATTCGGCGCGCGAGCCATAACGAGAAACGCCCCGCTCGCCTGCATTCGAACGGGGCGGAGTCACCCGGCGCGATCGGCCGATGCTACTTGAAGGCGCGCGCGTACTGCACCGGCGGCGCCAGATTATCGTCGCCGTGCAATTCGGTCGCCGCCCGCAGCGGGAAGTACGGATCGCGAAGCATTTCGCGCGCCAGCAGCACGCAGTCGGCCTGGCCGGAATGCACGATGTGTTCGGCCTGCACCGGGTCGGTGATCATGCCGACCGCGCCAGTCGCCAGGCCGGTCTCGCGCCGTACGCGGGCCGCGAATTCGGTCTGGTAACCCGGCCCGACCGGGATCTGTGCCGACGGCGTATTGCCGCCGCCGGAACAATCGAGCACGTCCACGCCCTCGGCCTTGAGCCATGCGGCCAGTTGCACGGTCTGCTCGATGTCCCAGCCGCCATCTTCCCAGTCGCTGGCGGAGACGCGATAGAACAGCGGTTTGTCGGCCGGCCAGACGGCGCGTACGGCGCGCACCACTTCCAGCGGGAAACGACAGCGATTCTCCAGGCTGCCGCCATAGTCGTCGGTGCGCTCGTTGGATAGCGGCGAGACGAACTCGTGCAACAGATAACCGTGCGCACCGTGGATTTCGATCATGTCCATGCCGGCGGCGTCGGCGCGTTTGGCCGCGGCCACGAATGCATCGATCAGCGCCGCCATTTCATCGCTGCCCAGGGCATGCGGTGTCGGCGCATTATCGGAGAACGGAACCGCGCTCGGCGCCACCGTCTGCCAGGCTCCTTCCGCGGCGGTCAGCGCCCGGCCACCGTCGATCCACGGCGCGGTGCAGGACGCCTTGCGCCCGGCGTGGGCGAGCTGCACGCCGGCCGCCGCCCCCTGCGCACGGATGAAATCGGCATTGCGCTTGAACTCGCCGATATGCGCGTCGCTCCAGATCCCGAGATCGCCCGGCGTGATCCGGCCCTCGGGCGTGACGGCGCTGGCCTCCATCATCACCAGCCCGGCACCGCCGACCGCGCGACTGCCGAGATGCACGAAATGCCAGTCGTTCGGATAGCCATCCTCGGCCGAGTACTGGCACATCGGCGACACGAAGATCCGGTTGCGGAAAGTCACGTCGCCAATGGTCCAGGGCTTGAATAGATCGGGCATGCAGCACTCCAGTGGGGCGCGACGTATTGCGCGCGTGAAAATCGATACCCACTAGATCGGTGCATCATGCACGGCTTCAAGAGACCGGGCATGCAATTCTGACTATCGCGACGATTGTTGCCGGGCCGGCGCAGCGTCGGCGGCCGGAATTCGCGCCGGTTCGCACTGACCGCGCGGCTTCGACCTTGTCCGGAGTCGCAACCGGCAAGACAGGCGTCGTCGCTTGGGGCCCGCCGCCGGATACGGCCCCGGAGCCCCAGGCCTCCTCCGCACCGGGCACGGCCCCTGGCAACAGGCCACGATAACGCGCACTCCTGCGTACTGCTTCGGATAGCGCCCGGGCACCGGGGCTGCTATAAGCGAAAGCGAACTGATGCCAGGCCATGCCATGATTCGTCGACTGAACCCAGCGCTGCTCGGCGCGCCCCTGCTGATGCTGGTTGTGCCCGGGGCGGCCGCGGCGGCGTGCAAGACGGCCGGCCTCGATCTGCCGCCGCATTTCTGCGCCACGGTTTTCGCCAGGAACGCGCGCCAGCCGCGCCATATCGCTGTGGCGGCCAACGGCACGGTCTACGCCAACGTCAATCACGGTGACGGCAAACACGATCTTCTCGCGCTCATCGATAGCAACGGCGACGGCGTGGCCGACAAACGCCAACTGTTCGGCCGCGGCGGCGCCACCGGCCTGACCCTCCATGATGGCTGGCTGTATGCCGCCTCGGCGACGGGCGTGCGCCGTTACAAACTGCATCGGGGCGCGGTTCCCGACGGCGAGGGCCAGCTCATCGTCACCGGCCTGCCCGATCAGAAAGCCCACAGTGCACGCGGGCTCGCGGTGGACGATGCCGACCATCTGTATGTGGCCATCGGCGCGCCATCGAATGCCTGCCAGAAAGACGATCGTCAGCCGGGCTCGCCCGGCCAGGACCCCTGCCCCCTGCTGAAAAAACAGGGCGGCATCTGGCGTTTCGCCGCCGACAAGCCGAATCAGAAATTCAGCGCCAAGGCACGCTATGCCACCGGTATCCGCAATCTGTTCGCGCTGACCTGGGATCGGGCGCGGCACCGCCTGGTCGGCGCCCAGATGGGCCGCGATCAGCTGTCGGCCCTATGGCCGAAGAAATTCTCGACCGAGCAGAACGTACGGCTCCCGGCGGAGGTTCTGCTCGACATCAAGCAGGGCGACAACTTCGGCTGGCCGTACTGCTATTACGACGGTAAAGCGCATGCGCGCCGCCTGAACCCGGAATACGGCGGCGATGGCCACAAGATCGGCCGCTGTGCCGACTATACCGACCCGATCGCGGCCTACCCGGCGCATTGGGCACCGATGGATGTGGTCTTCTATCAGGCCAGGGCCTTCCCCAAGGCTTATCGCGGCGGCGCATTCATCGCCTTCCACGGCTCCTGGGATCGCTCACCGGAACCGCAACAGGGCTTTCGGGTGATCTACCAGCCGTTCAACGGCGACAAGCCGAGCAAACCCTATCGCACCTTCGCCGGCCCGGCCGGCTTTACCGGCGAAAAGATCGTGCGCTCGCCGGGCAGCGCCGCCCATCGCCCGGCCGGGCTCGCGGTCGGGCCGAAGGGCGCGCTCTATGTCAGCGACGACCAGGGCAGCACGATCTACCGCATCAGCTATCAGAAGAACTAGGGCCCTTGATGTTTCAAGCCGCCTCGCGGTCGCCCACGCGCCGCATCGGCGCGGACTCGTATTCACCGGGCCGGAACAACCACAGACGCATGCGGTATTCCCAGTTGAAGCCGGGATACAGCGTGGTGTTCTTGCCTGAATCGGTGAGATACCAGCTGTTGCACCCAGAGGTCCACGAAGTGTGCTGCATGCGCTTCTGGATACCGCGATTGAAGCGATCCTGCACCGGTTTCTTCACCATCAGCCATTTCAGATCGTGGCGCGCCATATGCCCGATCGCCCTGGCGATGTATTCCATCTGCATTTCGGTGAAGGCGAGCACCGAGGTATGGCTCGGCCCGGTGTTCGGGCCCATCAGGAAGAACAGATTCGGGAAACCGGAGACGGTGACCCCCTTGTAGGCTTCGGCACCGTCGGCCCAGGCCGTGTTCAGGTCGAGCCCGCCCAGACCCTTGACCGGGAACGGCGCCGCCCGCGAGGGCACCTTGAAGCCGGTCGCGCAGACGATGGCGTCGACCGCGATCTCGCGTCCGTCCTTCGTAATGAGGCTGTTTTCGGTGATCCGCGCCGGCCCGTCGGGGATCAGTTCGGCATTGTCGGCCTGGATCGCCGGATACCAGTCGTTGGAAATCAGAATACGCTTGCAGCCGATCGCATAGTCCGGGGTGACGGTCTGGCGCAGGGCCTTGTCGGCCACCTGCTTGCGGATATGGCGCTTGGCCATCTGCTCGGCCTTTTTCTTGAAGAACCTGCGATCGGAAATGATGAAAGGCGCGAACAGCTCGCTCATCCAGTAGATGCGATAACGGCGCTTGGCCAGCTTGTAGAACGAATCGCGGTATTCGGCCTGTTCCTTTTCCGGAATCGGCCGGTCGGGCTTGGGCATGATCCAGCTCGGCGTGCGCTGGAAGACGGTGATGTGGCCGGCCGCTTTCTGGATCTCCGGCACCACCTGGATGGCCGAGGCGCCCGAACCGATCACGGCCACGCGCTTGCCGGCCAGATCGTAGTCGTCGTCCCACTGCGCGGTGTGCATGAGCTTGCCCTGGAACCGTTCCAGCCCCTCGATCTTCGGATAGGCCGGGTCGGACAGCGCGCCCACCGCCGAGATCACCACGCGTGCCGTCAGTTCCTCGCCCGAGCCGGTGATCGCATGCCAGATGCCGGCGTCTTCATCGAAGCGGGCCTCGCGGATCGCCGTGTTGAAGCGGATGTGGCGATACAAATCGTATTTCGCGGCCACCCGCTTGATGTAGTCGAAGATCTCCGGCTGCTGGCCGAAGGCGCGCGACCAGTTCGGATTCTGCTCGAACGAGAACGAATACAAGTGCGAGGCGACATCGCACGCCGCGCCCGGATAGTGGTTGTCGCGCCAGGTGCCGCCGACCTCGTCCGCGCGCTCGAGGAGGGTGAAGCTCTCGATCCCGGCTTCCTTGAGCTGGATCGCCATGCCCAGGCCGGAGAAGCCGGCGCCGACGATGGCGATATCCATGTCGGTATCGATCCGGCGCGAGGCCAGCGGATTGAGTCGGGCAAGCAGGCGGGTCGCGGCCATGGCGGCCTCCATCGGACGAATGGCATCAGTGCGGCGCGGCGCTCGCGCGCGTTCTGACGGCAACATAGCAACGCCCGCCAATTCTGACAAGACGACATGTCAGAATTGGCGACACGGTGCCCGGCGTGGGCGGGATCGATCGCGCCGCCTGACACGCTTTCCTCGACGGACCGGGCGCGTTACCGTATCGATAACCATTCGCATTTACGCGACAGCATTGCAGGCGGCATGTACGCGCGCTTTTTCCCCCGCCGGTTCGAATTCGCAGCGAACGCGCTCTGTCGCGATGCCGTGCCCGCGGGCGGGCCGGTCATCGCGGGTCGGGCCCTGGTTTGCGGCGACGCGCTGGATACAGTGCTGCCCCGGTTTGCCGCGGCGCGCGCGCTGACCGATCGACGGGCCGCGGCCAGCGAGTGGTCGAAGTTCTTCTTTGCCCGACTGATCATCCCGGTGGTGGTGGTTCAATGCGCCACCGGCCGCCGGCTCGATCTCGACCCGGCCCGCTGGCGCGTGTCTTGTCGCGAAGACGGCACGATCGCGCACTTCATCTTCGATCACGACCCACTCGGCGCGCCCGCGCCGGGCGACATGAGCGCCCTGATCGACGCCGTCATGACACCGCTGGCGTCGGCGCTGGCCGCCGATTGCCGGCTGTCGCCCCGCGTGTTCGGCGCCAATGGCGCGGTGTACTACGCGTGGGTGCTCGACCAGCTCACCGAACAGCACCGGACCGAGCCCGGCGGGCTGGCACCGGCGCGCACGCTGCTGGATTCGCCCGCGCGGCCCGACGGCGGCCCCAACCCGTTTCATGCCGCATTCAAGCCGCTGGCGGCGGGTGCGCACGACGGCGAGGGCGCGCCGACCCGCGAATGTCGGCGGCTGTGCTGTGTGCGCGACCTCGATCCATCGCTGCCCCTGTGCGCCAACTGCCCCCGCGCCATTACCTATCCGGAGGCCGGCGAAGCGAACGCCGCGCGTCCCCTGAAGCCGGCGGGCCAGGCGCCCGACCGCGCCTGAGCCGCGCCCATGGACCTGTTTCGCCTGATTGTTCGGGATTACCGCCTGCCTTTGCCGGCGGTCGCAAGCATGGCCCAGGGCGCGCTCGGCCATCATTTCGTGTTCGATCTGCGCCCGCACCATGACCCACGATGCCTTCGTGGCCTATCTGACGAGCCAGAGCGACGCCATCGCCGCAGCCGATCGCGCCGGCCGCACGTTCGCGGCGATCGAGAAATGGCCCCGTGATTCGGTCGATCATTTCTTCGCCGACGGCCCGCAGACCCTGCGCTTCGGCGGCACAATCGAGTATTGCCGCAAGCGCGACTGAAAACCGTCGTCAGATCCGCCGCAGCCGCCACATGAAATAGCTGCCACCGATCAGCGTGGCCACCAGCCCGGCCGGAATCTCGACCGGGAACAGGATCTGCCGGCCCACCCAGTCGGCCGCGATCATCAACAGGGCGCCGAAGACCATCGCCCCCGCCATATGCGTTCGCGCCCGGGCCAGGCCCGCCATGCGGGCCAGATGCGGCGCCAGCAGGCCAACGAACGACAGCGGGCCGACCACCAGCGTGGCCGCGGCGGTCAGCACCGCCACCAGCCCCAGCAGCACCAGCCGGCTGAGGGTGACGTTGATCCCCAGCGCGCGCGCGACCGACGCGCCGAGCGGCAGCAGATCGAGCCAGCGCGCCAGCGGCCAGGCCAGCGCGACGAGCACCACGCCGACCGCCGAAATCACTCCCGCCGTGCCCATGTCGACGTAATAGGTGGAGCCGGAGATCCACGCCAGCATCGACTGGCTGCGCGGATCGTTGCCGGCGAGCACGATGCGCTGGATCGCGTCGAAGGCGAACATCACCGCAATGCCGGTCAGCAAAAGCTGCTGCGGCTCGAAGCCCGCACGGGCGTTGATCGCGATCAGCAGGGCCAGCGTCGCCAGCGCGCCGAGCGTGCCGGCCCCGAGCAGGGCCAGCGTGCCCGCGGCCGGCACGAACCAGATCAATGCCAGCAGGCCCATGCCGGTACCGGCGCTCACGCCGAGCACCTCGGGACTCGCCATGGGATTGCCCGACACGCGCTGAATGATGGTGCCCGCCAGTGCCAGCAGCATGCCGGCCATGCCCGCCGCGAGCACGCGCGGCGCCCGCCAGGCGCCGGTTTCCGACCAGGGCAGTGCGAACGGCGCGTTCCAGCCATGCAGGCCGCGCCCGGCCAGCAGCGCGATCACCGCCATCGCGGCCACCACGATCGCGCACCGCCCGATCAAGCGCCACGGTGCCGCTCGCCGCGGGGCCGGGGGCGCGACGCTCGGGCGTGGCGCGCCGCGGCCGGCGGACAGGCGCGGCACCAGCCATAGCAGCAGGGGCGCACCCAGCGCCGCGGTGATGGCCCCGGTCGGGATCAGCGATGCCTGGCTGCCGGCGATGAGCTGCAGCAACAGGTCGGTGGCGGCCAGCAGCAGGGCGCCGAAGACCGGTGCCCAGAACAGGCGCGCCCCCAGCGTCCGCGCCCCGACCAGGCGTACGATCGCCGGCGCGGCCAGCCCGACGAAACCGATCACGCCCAGCGCCGATACAATGCTGGCGGTGATGAACACGGCAAGCCCGAGGCTGGCCAGACGCAGCCACGGCAACGAAACGCCGAGATTGCGGGCATTCACCTCGTCGAGATCGAGCACCGCGAGCGCCCGCACGAGCACACCGGCGCCCGCCGCCGCCAGCGCCAGCCGCGGCGCGAGATGCAGCGCATCCTGCCAGTTGTTCTGGGCCAGCGAGCCGGCCCCCCAGATCATCAGCCCGTGCAGTTTGTCCTGGTTGAACAGAATGAGTGCGAGGGAAGCCGCGCCGAGATACAGGTTGACCACCAGCCCGGCCAGTACCAGCACCGCGGGCGCGAGCCCGCGCCGCCAGGCCAGTGCGAACACCAGCGCCACCGCCAGCGCGCCGCCCACGAACGCGATCGCACCGCGGCCGTAGGTCAGCAACCCGGGCGCGAACAGTGTCGCCACCAGCAGCAGCACCTGGGCCCCGCTGGCCACGCCCAGCGTGGTCGGCGCCGCCAGCGGATTGCGCAGCGTCTGCTGCATGAGCACGCCGGCCAGCGCCAGCCCTGCGCCGCCGATCAGCGCCACCGTCAATCGCGGCAGCCAGCTGTCGTGCACCAGAATCTGGGTCATGTCGTCGGGATTCGGATGCACGAATCCGCCCGCCCAGTCGCTGCCGGCCACCGCGTGCAGCGCGGCCATGGCCAGGCCGGCCACGATCAGGGCCGCGCCCGCGCACAACCGGGCCGGGGCCATCGTCAGCACTTTCATGACGCCGCGTCCTGTGCTTGCGGCCAGCCCGGACCCGTCGCCGGTGCCGCGCGCAACGCGGCGGACACCTGCCGTGCGAAGCGGCTCGCCGACGGCAGCCCGCCGAAACTCCAGACGCCCGGGATATACACCACGGGCGCATTGCGCACCACGGGCAGACGCTGCCAGAGCCGGCTGGCGGCGATCTTGTCGGTCACCCCGACCGGCACCGGGCCCACCACCACGACCCGGCCGGTCTGGATGGCGGCCAGACGCGACAACGGCACCTCGGCCACGCCCCAGCGGGTGGTTGCGCCCCGCCAGGCGTTGGCCAGCCCCATGCGCTGCATCGTCGCCTGGATCAGGCTGCGCTGGCCGAACACCCGCACGTGCCGGGCATCCGAGAACTGGACCACCAGCAGCGGCGCGGTAGCGGCGGGCAGGCGTGCGGCCGCCTGGTGGATGCGCTGCTCGGTCCGCCGGATCAGGGCCCGTGCGGCATCCGGTCGATGCGCGATGCGCCCCAGTTTTTTCACCGCGGCCAGCGTGTTGTGCCACACGTCGCCGGGCCGGAAGTAGACATCCACGGTGCTCACCGGCGCCACCTGTTCGAGCCTGGGTTCGATTGCGGCATACAGCTTCGTGATGAGAATCCGGTCCGGGTCGAGCTGCGCCAACAATTCGAGATTGGGCTGCCCGCGCAGGCCGAGATTGCGCGTGGCCGGGGGCAGCGCCGGCGCGCCCACCCAGGTGGCGTACCCGGCGGTCTGGCCCACCGCGATCGGCGGCACGCCCATGGCGGTCAGATTCTGGGCGATGCCCCAGTCGAGGGTCGCCAGCCGCGGCGCGGCGTTCGCGTCAGCCGCGGTTGCGGTCGTCGTCATGCCGATGGCGAGCAGGCCAGCGAGCGCAAGGCGGGCGACCACCGCCGCCATCCGTCGGACGCCGGACAGCCCGGACCTCACTGAACGACGGCGATCGGGTGGTGGTCGGTCGGATGGGGCAGCACGCGCATGCGGATGCCGTAGATGGCCTCGAGCGTGGCGTCGTCCATGAGCTCGGCCGGCGTGCCCTGGGCCAGCAGGCGGCCGTCGCGCAGGGCCACCAGCTGATCGCAGTAGCGCGAGACCATGTTCACGTCATGCAGCACGATGATCACGCCGACGCCCAGATCGCGGCAGAGCCTGCGGATCAGCGACAGCGTGTCGACCTGATGCGCAATATCCAGCGCCGACAGCGGCTCGTCCAGCAACAGGAAACGACTGCCCTGGGCCAGCAGCATGGCCAGCCACACCCGCTGGCGCTCGCCGCCCGACAGGGTATCGACCATGCGATCGGCGAATTCGGCGGTATCGGTCATGGCCATGGCGCGCTCGATCTGGGCGTGGTCGTTCGACGACAGGCGGCCCAGCAAGCCGTGCCACGGATAGCGTCCGAAGGCGACCAGCTCGCGCACCGTGAGGCTCGCCGCGCTCGGCAGCTGCTGCGGCAGATAAGCCACGTTGCGGGCGAACTCGCGCTGGCCCCAGCTATCGACGGCGCGGCCGTTAAGGCATATCTCGCCGCAACTGGCGCACTGCTGGCGCGCCAGCAGCTTGAGCAGCGTCGACTTGCCCGAGCCGTTGTGGCCGATCAGCCCGTAAACCCGGCCCTCGTCGAAGCGCAGGCCCGACGCCGCCAACAGACAGCGCCCCCCGATCTCGAACCGGCAGGAATTGACTTCGAACATCGGCTTCTCCGACTGCGCGCATGGCCTACGTCGTGATTGGACGGACGCAGAATAATATTAATACGAATGATTATCAATAACGTGCATTGCATCGTGGCGGGTATCGCGCGCACCATATCGCTTATAATGCAAATGGTTCTCAGTTAAAATACATCCGTGCAGCTCACCGAACTCGCCAAGAATCGCCCGGCGCGCGTGGCCGCCATTCGCGACACGCGCAGCGATGACCCGATCGCTCAACGCTTGCGCGATCTGGGTTTCATCCCCGGCGAGCCGGTGCTGATCGTGGCGCGCGCGCCTTTTGGTGGCGACCCCCTGCTGGTGCGCATCGGCGGTACCCGCTTTGCGCTGCGCCGCATCGAGGCCGCCCGTATCACCGTCGAGCCCGAATCACCATGACTACCGCCGTCGCCCGCATCGCCATGGTCGGCAACCCCAACTGTGGCAAAACCGCCCTGTTCAACCGTCTGACCGGCAGCCGGCAGAAGGTGGCCAACTACGCGGGCGTCACGGTGGAGCGCAAGAGCGGACGCATGACCACCGGCGCCGGCCGCGAATTCGATGTGCTCGATCTGCCCGGCGCCTACAGCCTCGCGGCGGCCAGCCCCGACGAGGCGATCACGGCGTCGATCTGCGCCGGCACGCATGCCAGCGAGGCCGCACCCGATGTGATCGTGTGCGTGGCCGACGCGACCAACCTGCGGCTGCATCTGCGTTTCGTGCTGGAAGTCGCGCGCCTGGGCCGGCCCATGATCGTGGCCTTGAACATGATGGACGCGGCCCGCCGGCGCGGCATCGAGATCGATACCGAGCGCCTGGCCGCCGAACTCGGGGTGCCGGTGATCGAGACCGTGGCCGTGCATCGCGAGGGCGCGGCCGCCCTGATCGCGCATCTGGACGGTGCGCCGCCCGCGCCGCCGAACCCGCGCATCGAACACACCGACATCCATACCGCCGCGCGCGTGTTGATGGATACAACGGTTCGGCTGGCCCGGAGCGGGCCCACGATCGAGGACCGGATCGATGCCTGGACACTGCACCCGGTGGCCGGCCCCGCCATCCTCGCGATATTGATGTTCCTGATCTTCCAGGCCGTGTTCTCGTGGGCCACCCCCGTCATGGATGCGATCGATGCGGGCGTGACTGGCATCGGTGGCGCCGTGGCGAGCCTGTTGCCGGCCCATTCGGCCCTGCACAGCCTGGTCGCCGATGGCATCGTGGCCGGCGTCGGCGGCGTCCTGGTATTCCTGCCGCAGATCCTGATCCTGTTTCTGTTCATCCTCATGCTCGAGGAATCGGGCTATCTGCCGCGGGCCGCCTTTCTGCTGGACCGGCTGATGTTCAAGGTGGGCCTGACCGGCCGCGCCTTCATCCCGCTGCTGTCGAGTTTCGCCTGCGCCATACCCGGCATCATGGCCACGCGCAGCATGGCCGACTCGCGCGACCGGCTGGCCACGATTCTGGTCGCGCCGTTGATGACCTGCTCGGCCCGCCTGCCGGTCTACACGCTGCTGATCGCGGCCTTCATCCCGCATCGCAGCGTGTTGGGCCTGTTCAACCTGCAGGGCATCGTGCTGTTCGGCCTGTACGTGTTCGGTATCGTCGGCGCGATGGTCGTGGCGTTTGTCATGAAATATGTACGCCGTGACAGTTCCGACCATGCGCTGCTGATGGAATTGCCTGCCTACCGGATGCCCAACCCGCGCGATGTCGCGCTCGGTCTGTGGCAGCGTGCGCTGATCTTTCTCAAGCGGGTCGGCGGCATCATCTTCACGGTGACCGTGCTGCTGTGGTTTCTGGCCAGTTTCCCGCAGCCGCCGGCCGGCGCGACCGGGCCGGCGATCGAATACAGTGTGGTCGGATTCATCGGCCATTACCTGCACTACCTGCTGGCCCCACTGGGCTTCAACTGGCAGATCTGCGTGGCACTGGTGCCCGGCATGGCCGCCCGTGAGGTCGCGGTCTCGGCGCTGGGCACGGTGTACTCGATGTCGGGCAACACCGCCGGCATCAGCCATCAGCTCGGCGCGCTGATCGGCCAGCAATGGTCGTTGGCGACGGCGTTATCGCTTCTGGCGTGGTATGTATTCGCCCCGCAATGCATTTCGACGCTGGCCGTGATGCGGCGCGAAACCAATTCCTGGCGGGTGGTGTTCATTGCCCTGGGCTATCTGTTCGGCCTCGCGTATCTGGCCTCGCTGGCGACATATCAGATCGCGGCGGCCCTGGGCGGTGGTCTATGAGTGCGTTCGCGATCATTCAGGCGCTGCTGCTGGCGCTGGTGGGAGGCTTCTGTGTGCTGCAGGTCGCCCACCGGTTCGCCCCCCGGGCCACGCATCGGCTGCGCATGATCGCGGCCCACCATGTGGCACCAACGCCGGACACCGCCGGCTGGCGGCAGGCGATCGCCCGCCGCCTGACGCCGGGGCTGCGGGCGCAAAGCAGTGGCTGCGACAGCGGCGGCTGCACCGCCTGCAGCGGCTGTGATCTCAAGGCCCGCCTGACCCGCTCGGAACGCTAGATCCCCGCCAGACATCGGCCCCATGCGGCCGGTATGGCCCTGCCCGTGCCACGCCGCGAGGCCCGGGCGGGCCTTGATTCCGGCCCCCCACGACACCAGTTATGTGCAATCGGAACCAATTGGAGATTGCGACATGATCGATCATCACGAAGCGCGTGCGGCTCAGCAGGACGGCGCCGCCCTCATCGATGTGCGCGAACAGGATGAATGGGAGTCCGGTCATGTCGCCGGGGCGCTGTTTTATCCGGTCACGCGGATATCGAGCGACCCCGACGTGGATGTGGCCCCGGATACGCCGATCGTGACCTACTGCAAGGCGGGCGCCCGCGCCGAACGGGCCGCCGACGTGCTTCGCGCGGCCGGCTACACCGATGTGCGCGCGATGCGGGGCGGTTTCGCCGACTGGGCTGGCGCAGGATACCCGACGGAATAGGCTCGTCCCGCCCAGGCGTTGACGTCGCACGCGTTCACCCGGATATTGTGCGACTCTGACGGGTCGGACCTCCCGCCCGGGCGGCCCGATTCTCGCCGGCGGCCGATCGTGTGACCGACCGTTCCACCCGTTCATGTGCAAAGCGAGGTCCGATGCCTGCTGTCATTGACGCCATCGAATACATGCTGCCGGCGCGCACGGAATCGATCGAGGAGATCGCCGCGCGCTTCCCCAACTGGCCGCTGGAACGTATCGCCGAAAAAACCGGGATTCGTGCCCGGCACGTGGCCAGCGAAGACGAGTGTGCCTCGGATTTCGGCGTGGTCGCCGCCGAGCGCCTGTTCGACAAGACCGGGATCGACCGCGCCGAGATCGACTACCTGATTTTCACCACCCAGACGCCGGACTATCTGGCGCCGACCACGGCCTGTCTGGTCCAGCAACGCCTGGGGCTCAGCCAACACATCGGGGCACTCGACATCAACCTGGGCTGCTCGGGTTATATCTATGCGCTGGGCGTGGCCAAGGCGTTGATCGAGTCGGGACAGGCGAAACGGCTGTTGCTGATCACCGCCGATACCTACAGCAAGTTCGTGCACCCGGGCGACAAGAGCGTGCGCGCACTGTTCGGCGACGCGGCGGCCGCGACGCTGCTTACCGACCGTGCGGCCGAGGGCGATCCCAAGATCGGGCCCTTCGTCTATGGCACCGACGGCTCGGGCGCCAACGACCTGATCGTGCCGACCAGCGGCATGCGCCGCCGCGCCGCGCATAACCCGGCGCAGGAATACACGGACCGCCACGGCAACGTGCGCTCCGACCACAACATCTTCATGAACGGCCGTGCCGTGGTCGAATTCACGCTGCGCGAAGTGCCCAGGGCCGTCCACGAGACCTGCGAGAAGGCAGGGATCACGCTGGATGACGTCGATGCGGTCGTACCGCATCAGGCCAGCGCCATGGTGCTCGACGGCATCCGCTCACGGCTTAAGCTGCCGAAAGAGAAATTCGTGGTCTGCATGGAGGACATCGGCAACACGGTCTCCTGCAGCGTGCCGATCGCCTTGAAACGCGCCACGCTGTCCGGCCAGATCGGCCCCGGGGCGCTGGTCCTGCTGGTCGGCTTCGGTGTCGGGCTGTCCTGGGGCGCGACACTCGTGCGCCTGCCGTCGGATTTTCTGCTGAGCGAGCAGGACTGAGCGTTACCGCCGACGCCGGGCTGGATACGGCGCCCGGGCGACACGGCACGCGCAATGCCGTACCCGCGGATTCGCGGGTACAGGGCGGGGCACTACGGCACGAAGAAAATCCGGCATCGAGGCCGGATTTTTTCCGCCTGGCGGTCTAAGCCCACCGAGCGCGTAACCCGAAAAATCATCGATTCTTGTGCCGGGTTAGGGCCTCGACGGCGGCGCGCGCACCGTCGTTATGCAAACGTTCGAGCGAATCGGTATAGGCGGCGACGAAACGGTCGTCGTCGATCAGATCGCCGAACAATTCGCGGTTTTCGATGAATGCGGTCGGGTTGTCGCGGTTGTGCTGCGCGATGGCCTTGAGTTCATCGGCCAGGCGGTCGACGATCTCGATCGGCTCGCCGGCCTCGTCGACGCCCTCGGCATACCGTGCCCAGCTCGCCACGACAGCAGCGGAACGCTTGATCTCACCGCCCGCCGCGAGCTGTTCGCGAATCACCGGCAGCAGCCATTTCGGGATGCGATCCGACGACTCGGCGCACAGCCGGGCCAGCGTGTCGCGAATCTCGGGGTTGGAAAAACGCGCGATCAACGTGCGCTTGTAGTCCTCGAGATCCACGCCCGGCACGGGCGAGAGCGTCGGCTGTCCCTCGCAGGTCATGTAGTCCATCAGGAAATCAGCAAACAACGGGTCCTGACAGACTTCGTGCGCATAACGATAGCCGGCCAGGTAGCCGAAATAGGTCAGCGCCTGGTGACTGGCATTGAGCAGGCGCAGCTTCATCAGCTCATAGGGCATGACGTCGTCGACGATCTGTACCCCCACGTCCTCGTAGGGCGGGCGCCCCAGGTTGAAGTGGTCTTCCAGCACCCACTGCGTGAATGGCTCGCAGACCACGGGCCAGGCATCTTCAATACCGAAACGATCGCGTACTTCGGCCCGGTCGGCGTCGGTGGTGACCGGCGTGATGCGATCGACCATCGAGTTCGGGAACTGCACGTTGTCGTCGATCCAGGCGCCGAGATCGGCATCCTTGGCTTTGGCGTAGGCCGTGAACATCTTGCGCGCCACGTCGCCGTTGCCCTGGATGTTGTCGCAAGACATCAGCGTAAACGGCGTGATGCCCCGTTCACGCCGTCGGCGCAAGGCTTCGGTCACCAGACCAAAGGTCGTCTTCGGCATCGCGCCGTCGGCCAGATCGTGCTTGACGTCCGGGTTGTCGAAATTGAATTCGCCGGTGACGTGGTGGAAGTTGTAGCCGCCCTCGGTCACCGTCAACGACACGATGCGCGTGGTTTCGGCCGCCATGGTCTCGATCACGTCTTCCGGATCGTCTGGCGCGAACTTGTAGTCGACGATGGAACCGATCACGCGCGGCTCGTAGGTGCCGTCGGCATGCTTCAGAACCAGCGTATAAAGGCCGTCCTGGGCGGCCATGACGTCGGCCATGCGCTTGTCGCTCGGCATGACGCCGACGCCGCAGATGCCCCAGTCAAGTGCCTTGCCATCGTTCATCAGCGCATCGAGATACATCGCCTGGTGCGCGCGGTGAAAACCACCGACGCCAAAATGGACGATGCCGGTGGCGACCTGGCTGCGGTCGTAGCCTGGCCTGGGTATGGACGCGTCGATTGCGGCGAGCGCGGCGTTGTTCAATGCGGGCATGACAGTCTCCATCGGAGCGACACACCCTCCCCCGCGGGCGTGCCGGCATTCCGGGTCGTTTGAATTAATGGCCGTCGGCGACACCGGAATCGATGCCGATCAACGCGGCCTCGGATTCCGGATCGAACAGATACAGCTTGTCGGCAGCGCAGGTGAGCGTGACGTCGTCGCCCATGGCCACCTGCTGGTGCGGTTCGATCTGGGCGGTGAGCGTGCTCTCGCCCACCTTCACCTGGATCATGGTGAGCGAGCCCAGCGGTTCGACCACTTCGACACTGCCGGACAGGCGACATGACGCCGTATCACCAGTGGCCAGATGCAGATGCTCCGGCCGGATGCCAATGCGCACGCGCGAGCGCTCGCCCGCGGCATCGCCGCGGGCCGCGTCGAGGGTGAGCTCGAAGTCCGGGCCGGTGGCCCGGCCATCGCCGATCCCGGCATCGAGGAAATTCATCGACGGCGTGCCGATGAAGCCGGCCACGAACTCGTTCGACGGATGCTGGTAGAGGTTGTTGGGGGAATCGATCTGCTGGACGATGCCGTCCTTCATCACTGCGATGCGCTGGCCCATGGTCATGGCTTCGGTCTGATCGTGGGTGACATAGAAGGTGGTCACGCCGAGCTTGCGGTGCAGTTTGACGATCTCGGCACGCATGTCGACGCGCAGCTTGGCGTCGAGGTTGGACAACGGCTCGTCCATCAAAAACACCTGCGGCTGGCGCACGATGGCCCGGCCCAGCGCCACACGCTGGCGCTGACCGCCAGACAGGGCCCGGGGTTTGCGATCCAGCAGGGCGGTGATGCCCAGTACTTCGGCCGCGTCGTCGACGCGCTTCTTGATGTCGGCCTTGTCGTATTTCTTGAGCTTGAGGGAGAAGGCCATGTTGTCGCGCACGGTCATGTGCGGGTACAGGGCATAGCTCTGAAACACCATGGCGATGTCGCGATCCTTGGGCGCCACGCCGGTGACATCGCGATCGCCGATCTTGATTTCGCCTTCGGTGTGTTCCTCCAGCCCGGCGATCATGCGCATGGTGGTGGTCTTGCCACAGCCCGACGGGCCCACCAACACCACGAATTCGCCGTCTTCGGTGACGAGGTTGAAGTCCTTCACCGCCAGGTCGTCCGAGCCCGGATAGCGCTTGCCGACGTTGTTGAGTTCTACGACTGCCATGGTTCTTCCTCTTTAACTTTCTGTCCGCAGATCGGTGCCGGTTGCCACTAATGAAACCAGGCATTTCTGTCCGCAGATCGACGCAGATTTACGCAGATGGGCTTGGCGATGATGGATGGGCTGGAGGCATCGCTGCCACCGCGGCCGGCGCCAGCCCGAGCGGGAAACGCCGAATCGCTACCGCCCTAACCTCCTGTCTTCAAATCTGCGAAATCAGCGTAATCTGCGGATGAATGCCTTCCTGTCTGTCTTCGATCTGCGTGCATCTGCGTCGATCTGCGGATGTGTCTTCGTCTTGGTTGTATTCGGATCTTTCGGTGGACCGCCTGCGTCAAACGACCTGCGGGGGTTACTTCACCGCCCCGAACGTCAGGCCGCGGACCATCTGTCGCTGGGCGAACCAGCCGAGCACCACGATCGGGGCGATCGACAGCACCGAGGCGGCCGACATCTTGGCCCAGAACATGCCTTCGGCGGACTTGAACGAGGCGATGAACACGGCCAGCGTGGCCGCATGCGAGTTGGTCATCGTGATCGACCAGAATGATTCGTTCCACGCCAGGATCAGTGCCAGAAGACAGGTGGAGGCCAGACCGGGGGTGGCCAGCGGCAGGATCACCCGAATCATGGTCTGCATCATGCTTGCGCCGTCGATGTCGGCCGCCTCGACCAGATCCTTCGGGATGTCGCGGAAATAGGAATAGACCATCCAGATCATGATCGGCAGGTTCATGGCCGTATACAGCGCGATCAGGCCCCAGACGTTGTCCAGCAGGCCGATATTCTTGTAGACGAGAAAGATCGGGATCAGCACGCCGACCGCCGGAATGAACTTGGTCGAGACCATCCACACCAGCGTGAAATCGGTGCGCCTGGACGGATAGAACGCCATCGCATAGGCCGCCGGCACGGTCAGCACGAGCCCGATCAGGGTCGAGACCACCGAGGTAATGGCTGAATTCCAGGCGTAATGCCAATAGCCGCCGCCCTGGGAAAGCGCGGTTTCGAAACTCTGCAGCGTCGGCGTGAAGAACAGATGCGGCGTGACCGTGAACGCCTCCGCCTCGGTCTTGAAGGACGTCAGCAGCAGCCACGCGATCGGAAAGAACATCAGCAGTGCGACGACCCAGCCGAGCACGCCGAGCGCGATACCGCCCAACGACGGCTTGCTTGTTGCAGCACTCATCGGTTGTCTCCCGCGTTGAGATTGCCGGCCACGAACCGGATCAGGAATATGGCGAAGATATTGGCGAGAATGACCGCGCCGATCGCCGCCGCCGAAGACATGCCGATGTCGTACTGGGCGAACGTGCCCTGGAAGATGTAGTACGGCAGGTTGGTCGTCGCCGTGCCGGGCCCGCCGCTGGTGGTGGTATAGATCTCGGCGAACGAGGTCAGAAAGAAGATCGACTCCAGCATCACCACCACGTAAAGCACCTGGCCCAGATGCGGAATCACGATGTGCCGGAACTCATGCCACTTGTTGGCACCGTCCAGCCGCACGGCCTCGAGTTGATCCTCGGGCAGGGATTGCAGCCCGGTCAGCAGCACCAGCATCGCGAACGGCGTCCATTCCCAGCTGATCATGATGATGATCGAGGTCAGCGGCAGATGCGCGAGCCAGTCGATCGGCGTGGCCCCGAACTGTCGGAATAGCCAGGCCAGCAGGCCGAAGGTCGGATGAAAGAGCATGTTCTTCCAGATCAGGCCGGTCACCACCGGCATGACGAAGAACGGGGCCACGGCGAGCGTACGCGCCACGCCACGGCCGAAGAAATTGCGGTGGAACAGCAAGGCGAAGGCAAGCCCCAGGCCGACCGTGACGATCAGCGAGCACACCACGATCAACAGCGTCACCCGGAGGGCGCTCCAGAACGTCGGGTCGGTCAACAGAATGCTGTAATTGGTGATGCCCGCCCACCCGGTCATTGTGGGCATCATCAGGTTGTAGTTGCGAAACGAGTAGTACAGCGTCATGCCCAGCGGCACGATCATCCACACCAGCAGGAAGATCACGGCCGGAGCCAGCAACCATTTTGCCGGCGCACGCTTCGCCTTTTCGCGTTTGGCGGCGTCTGCGGCTGGGGTTTGGGTTGTCACGGATGCCACGAGTCAAACGTCCTCATCGGGATGGCCGGGTTGAACGACAGTGGCCGGACGGATCATTCGATCCGCCCGGCCTTGCGCGCAACCGGCCCTACTTCTTGGGGTAACCGGCTTGCTTCATCATGCGCTTGGTGACCGAGTTGGCCTGCGCCAGCCCCTGGTCGACACTGCTCTGGCCCGCCACGATCCCGGCCATGATCTGGCCGACGCGGGTACCGATCGCCTGGAACGGCGGGATGTCCACAAACTGGATGCCCGTGTACGGCACCGGCTTGGAGCTCGGGTCCTGCGGATCGGCGGTCTGGATCGCGTTGAGCACCAGCGACGCGAACGGCGCCACCTTCTGGTACTCGGGGTTTTTGTAGGTGGACTTGCGCGTACCCGGCGGCACCGAAACCCAGCCCTTCTTCTGGCCGACGAGATCGACGTACTTCTTGGATGTCGCCCACTCGATGAAGGTCTTGGCGGCCTGCTGGTGATTCGAGGACTTCGGCACGGCCAGCGCCCAGCTATACAGCCAATGACTGCCCTTCTTGGTGGTCGCATAAGGCGAGTGCGCAAAGCCGACGTCCTTGGCCACCTTGGAGTTGGCCGGGTCCGACAGATAACCGGCGGCCACGGTGGAATCCACCCACATGGCGCACTGGCCATTGGCGAACAGCGTCTCGTTCTCGGTGAAACCGTTCGAGGTCACGCCGGGTGGGCCGTATTGCGTCACCAGTTTCTTGTATTCGGTGGCGGCTTTCTTCCAGGCGGCGGAAGTCAGCTGCGGCTTCCACTGCATGTTGAACCAGCGACCGCCATAGGAATTCACCATGGTGGAGAACAACGCCATGTTCTCGCCCCAGCCCGGCAGACCGCGCAGGCAGATGCCATAAGTGTTGTTCTTGGGATCGTTCAGCTTCTTGGCGAAGTGCTCGATCTGCGACCACTTCGGGTGCTCGGGCATGGTCAGCCCGGCCTTCTTGAACAGGTCCTTGCGATAGTAGGTCATCGAGGACTCGGCATAGAACGGCATCGCATAGAGCTTGCCGTTGGCCGACAGGGCCTTCTTGACGGTGGGGATCATATCCTTTTCGTCATAGGAGGCGGGCACGTTGTTGAACGGCACCAGCCAGCCGTTCTTGGCCCAGATCGGCACCTCGTAATTGCTGATCATGAGCGCGTCGTACTGGCCGGCATTGGTGGCAATGTCGGTGGTCATCTTCTGACGCACTTCGTTTTCCGGCAGCGTGACGAAGTTGACCTTGATGTTCGGGTGCGACTTCTCGAACACCGGCGCCAACTTCTCCATGGTCTGCATATCGGGATTGTTTACGGTGGCGATCGTGATCTGCGTTGCCGCCTGGGCCGCAGTCACGCCGCTGGCGCCGAGCACCAGGCCGGCAACCAGAAACTTCATTTTCATGATGGAGCATCTCCTCGTTGTCTTGGATAGACCAGCGGGCCCCCAAGGGCGCCCTTGCGCAGAGGCCGAAACACCGACTTCTGCAATATTGTTCTCATCATGAAAATTAATTCGCCCCCCGCGCAATTCGCCTTTAATCGAATACGCCGGGAATTGACCGCAGCGCCTGGGCGCACGGGCGCGCCGCGCGGGCTCGGTCGGGCCCGCGCGGCGCTGGATCGGGGAATGAAGCGCAACGGCCATGCCGTCGGCGCGGGCGCGTCAGGCGTGGGCGGCGATGAACGCGTCGAGCTGCTCGCGTGTCGACGTCCCTTCCATGGCGCCCTGCCGGGATACGGCACTCGCACCGGCCGCGTTGGCATAGACCAGCGCATCGGCCGCCGCCATGCCCTGGCTACGCAGTGTGCAGAACGTCGCGCCGAAGGAATCGCCGGCGCCCGTGGGGTCGACTTCCTCGACCTTGAAGCCGGGGAGTTCGCGCATGCCGCTGCTGTCGTAGTAACGACAGCCCTCGCCGCCCCGCTTGAGTACGACCTCGCCGACGCCGAGCTCGAAGGCACGCGCGACGGCGTCATCCTCGGCCGCGCGGTCCACAAGTACGTTCAGCTCGTCGTCGCTCGGCAGCAGAATGTCGGTCGACGACAGCAGGCCGGTCAGCGCCTCGCGCACACCGGGCCGGTCGAGCATTTCCTTGCGCACGTTCGGATCGAACGAGATGCGTCCGCCGGCGACCCTGACGCGCTCGATCGCGGTACGCGCGAGCTCGATCATGTGTTCGGAGAACAACGCCGTGCCGGCGACATGAAACAGCTTGCAACCATCCAGCACTGACGCGAACTGCCCCTCGGCAATCCGCGCGCAGGCCCCGTTGGCGATATTGAAGATGAAATCCCGCGAGCCGTCGTCGTAATAGGTCACGAACGCACTCGCGGTGGTCTCGTCCGCCAGCGTGGCGATCGACGACGTATCCACGCCATCAGCCTCGAGGCGCTGGATGAGCATGCGCCCGAAGGCGTCATCGCCCACCGCGCTGACCAGGGCCGCGGTCGAGCCGAGCTTGGCCGCCTGGTCGATGAAGATGGCCGGCGCACCGCCCGGGTAAGGGCCGGCGAATTGCCCGGCCTCGCCGAGGCTCTGATTCACGCGGGTGGCCATGAATTCAGCGAGCACCTCGCCGAAGGTCACGATATCGGTCATTGGCAAATGCGGTCTGTGGCTGGAGGCGCTCAGGCGGGCGGTGGGCCGGCGCTCCGCGCGACAGTGTGCGCGGAGCGCCGCAGCGCTTTACAGAATCGACTGCCCCGTCGCCTTCCAGTCGGAGACGAACTTCTCGAGACCGCTGTCGGTCAGCGGATGCTTGAACATCTGATGCAGCACCGCCGGCGGCACGGTGACCACGTCGGCGCCGGCCAGCGCCGCCTGCACCACGTGCTGCGCGCCGCGCACGGAAGCGGCCAGCACCTGGGTGTTGATGCGATCGTAGCTGCTATAGATCGTGTTGATGTCACGAATCAGCTGCATGCCTTCCTGACCGATGTCGTCCAGACGGCCGATGAACGGCGATACATAGGTCGCACCGATCTTGGCGGCCAACAGCGCCTGCGCGGCGGAGAAGCATAGCGTGACATTGATTTGTTGACCGTTGTCGACCAGATTCTTGCCGACCTTGAGGCCAGCCGGCGTCAGCGGCACCTTCACGCAGACATTGTCGGCGATGGTGGCGAGCTTCTCGCCTTCCTTCATCATCGTCTCGTAGTCGGTGGCGGCCACTTCCGCACTTACCGGGCCATCGACGATCTTGCAGATTTCGGTGATGGTCTCGATGAAGTCCTTGCCGGCCTTGTTGATCAGGCTGGGGTTGGTGGTCACGCCATCGAGCATGCCCATGTCGGCAAGTTCGCGGATTTCGTCCACGTTGGCGGTATCGACGAAGAATTTCATGCTGGATCCTTTGCTGATTTATCGAGCCGAGGCGCGCACGGAGTATGTGCGCCTAGTGTATGGTTTCGGCCAGAATAACCGGTTTGGGCCTGGGCCTTCAGCATAACGCCATCATCGCCCGTGCCAAACATGGCAAGTTAACGCAAACCCGTGCACGAGGAGAATGCCCCAATGGTCGGCGACGCGCGCAAACTTTTCATTGGTCTCGACATCGGCACCAGCAGCGCCAAGGGCGTGCTGGTCGACGAGGCCGGCCGGGTCATCGCCCGTGCCTCGGGCGACTACCCCCTGCTCGTGCCGCGTCCGGGCTGGACCGAACAGGACCCGCAGGCCTGGTGGGCCGCGGCCGAAACCGTCTTGCACACGCTCGTCGCCAACGCGCAAGCCCCGATCGAAGCGATCGGCCTTACCGGGCAAATGCACGGCGCGGTCTTTCTCGACACCGAAGGCGCGGTCATCCGGCCGGCCATTCTCTGGAACGACCAGCGCACCGGCGACGCGTGCGAGGCGATAGAACGGGATGTGGGCAGCGCGAATCTGCGCCGCATCACCGGCAATCCGGCCCTGACCGGCTTCCAGGCGCCCAAGATTCTGTGGCTGCGCGATAACGAGCCCGAGCATTACGCGCGGCTGGCCCATGTGCTCCTGCCCAAGGACTATATCCGCTATCGGCTATCCGGCGCGTTCGCGACCGATGTCTCCGACGCCGCCGGCACCCTGTTGCTGGATCTGCAGGCACGCGATTGGTCCGACGACGTGCTGTCCGCGCTCGACATCCCGCGCGCGTGGCTGCCGCAGGTCTTCGAAAGCCCCGAGGTAACCGCCCGGGTTTCGGCGACCGGCGCCGACACGACCGGGCTGGCCGCCGGCACGCCGATCGTCGCCGGGGCCGGCGACAACGCGGCGGCGGCGGTGGGCGGCGGCATCGTCAAGACCGGGGTCGCCTTCGTATCGATCGGTACCTCGGGCGTGGTCTTCGCGCATAGCGAATCGGCGACACCGGACACCAGCGGCGAACTGCATTGCTTCTGTCATGCGGTGCCGGGCGCCTATCACCTGATGGGCGTCTCGCTGGCCTCGGGCGGCAGCCTGCAGTGGTTCGCCGATCGTATCGCCAGCGATGAAGCCGCGGTCGCCCAGCGCCTGGGGCGCAACCTGCATGAGTTGCTCGCAGCCGAAGCCGATACCGTCCCCCCGGGCGCGGACGACCTGTATTTCCTGCCCTATCTCGCCGGCGAGCGCACACCACACATGGACCCGAACGCGCGCGGCGCGTGGATCGGCCTGACGCTGTCGCACGACCGGCGACACATGGTGCGCGCCATCCTCGAAGGCGTGGCGTTCTCGCTGCGCGACTCCCTGGTTCGCATCGAGGCCCAGGGCGTGATGCCCGACAAGCTCATCCTGGGCGGCGGCGGCGCGCATAGCGACGTCTGGCGCCGTATTCTCGCCGCCGTGCTGAACAAGCCCGTCGCGGTGCAGCAGGACCAGGAAGGGCCGGCCTACGGCGCCACCGTGCTGGCGGCCGTTGGCGCGGGCGTACACGCGAATGTGGATGCCGCGGTCGCCGCCATGGTCTCGGCGCCCGAGCACTTCGAAGCGCCCGATGCCGCACTGGTGGCTGAATACGCGCCGCGCTACGCACGCTTTACCCGCCTTTATCCGGCGCTGCGCGATATCGACTGAGGCCAGCGATCGCACACGACCGGGCGATCGGACGGGGCGGAAACACGCCCCGGATTGGCAGAATATTCAGCGCGCCGATGAACACGGGGCGTCAACAAGGCCCGTTGACCGGCGGCGCAATATAGCGCGGCGCAAGCAGGCGACCCATGGCTGTTGCGGCCGTCCGCCTTGCGTCAATTCCTCATGGCCCTGGCGCCTTGGCGCCGGGCCGGGCGCAGCGCGCCTGTGCGAGCCACCCGAACTGCAGGCCGACGACCGCCATGCCGAACGAACCTGTGCGCATGTCAGCCCCGTCGCAGACGGCGTGCCCGGCTACTGACCGGCGCGCGGACCAACGGCCGGCCAGCCCAAGCCGAAGGCCGGCCATGCCGCGGATCAGCCTCCGCCCATCATCGTCCGCATTTCGAGGCTGTACATCAGCCAGAGCGTACCGCCGACCAGAATCGCCAGAATCACGATACAGAAAGCACCCGATCCGGCGTTCCAGGCATGCTCCTCGGAGAAGTCCAGATGCAGGAAGAAATACAGATGCACCAGTATCTGCACCACGGCCGCTGCCGCAATGAGAATCAGCGTGGCACCCGCTGACAGCCAACCGAAAGCCACCGCGCCGAAGGGAATCGCCGTGAGGATCAATGCAAGAACGAAACCGGTCAGATAGGTCTTGAGATTCAGACCGCCGAGTCGAATGTCATGGCTGGACGTGCTCATTGCATGAACCCCGAAAGATAGACCGTCGAGAACACCGCGATCCACACGATGTCCAGGAAATGCCAGAACAGCGCCAGACGCAACAGCCGCGAAGCCACCGGCGCCGTTACCCCCTTGATTGCCACCTGCCCGATCATGACCGCGATCCAGATCAGGCCGAAGGTCACGTGCGTACCGTGCGTACCGACCAGCGTGAAGAACGCCGACAGGAAGGCGCTGCTCCATGGGCCGGCCCCTTCCGCGACCAGTCCCAGGAACTCGCGCACTTCGAGCCCCACGAACAGGGCGCCGAATACGAAGGTAATCAGCAACCACAGCAATACCTGCGACTTGCGCCGGGCGTGCACGGACAGCAGCGCCATACCAAAGGTGATGCTGGAAAACAGCAGCGCCATCGTCTCGAAGAAGACATCGCGCAACTCGAACAGATCGCGACCCGAGGGACCGCCGTTGTAGTGATCGGATACGGTCACGAACATCGTGAACAGCATCGAGAAGATGATCACGTCGCTCATGAGATACACCCAGAACCCGAAGTTCACCAAGGTGTTCGGGCTGGATGCCGCTTGAACGTCGTTGGCGCCGGCGGCATGACTCGTCATAGTTGTTCCAAATCGCTCACGAAAACCTGAAAAGACAGGGGCTGCGGCGCGGCCCTAGGCGACGCCGGCTTCCTGCAACTTGCGATAGCGCTCGTTCTCGACGCGCTCCACCTCGGCCGCCGGGATGATGAACCCGACGTCATCCTGGCAACCGCGAATGATCACGGTCGCCAGCATGCCCAGCGCCGAGGCAATGCCCAGCCACCAGATATGCCAGATCAGCCCGAAGCCGAAGAAGAACGACAACGCACCGATAAGGAAGCCGGCCACGGTGTTCTTGGGCATGTGGATATCGTCGTACTGCGCCGGCCGCTTGTAGGCCTGACCGGCCTCCTTCATGGCGGTGAAGGCATCACGCCCTTCCACGCGGGGAATCACCGCGAAGTTGTATTCCGGCGGCGGCGAGGACAGCGACCATTCCAGCGTCCGCCCGTTCCAGGGATCGCCGGTCACGTCACGCAGCTGTTCGCGATTACGCACGCTCACGATCAACTGAATGACCATGCTGACCACACCGAACAGCACGACCAGAGCCCCGATGGCGGCCACGATGAGAAACGGCTGCCAGGCCGGGTCGTCGTAGGTGACCATTCGGCGCGGCATCCCCATCAGGCCCAACACGTACAACGGCATGAAGGCGAGATAGAAGCCGATGGTCCAGCCCCAGAAGGAACGCCGGCCCCATTTTTCGTCCAGCCGGAAGCCGAAGGCCTTCGGGAACCAGTAGTGGTAACCGGCGAACAGACCGAACAGCATTCCCGGGATCAGCACGTTGTGAAAGTGCGCCACCAGGAACAGGCTGTTATGCATCTTGAAGTCGATGCCGGGGATGGCCAGCATCACACCCGTCATGCCGCCGATAGTGAAGGTGATGATGAAACTCAACGTCCACAGGATCGGCAGGTTGAACGAGATCCGTCCGCGGAACATCGTGAACAGCCAGTTGTAGATCTTCACCCCGGTGGGCACGCCGATGACCATGGTCGCGATCGCGAAGATGGAGTTGCGCGTGGCGTCCTGGCCCATGGTGAAGAAGTGATGCACCCAGACCGTGAACGACAGCAGCGCGATCACGATGGTCGCCCCGACCAGCGATTTGTAGCCGAACACGCGTTTGTTGGAGTAGGTCGCGACCACTTCCGAGAACACCCCGAAGGCCGGCAGAACCAGAATGTACACCTCCGGATGACCCCACACCCAGAACATGTTCACGTACATCATCTGGTTGCCGCCGCCGCCCGACGTGAAGAAGTGCGTGCCGACGTAGCGATCCAGCGTGAGTAGCGCCAGCACCACGGTCAGCGCCGGGAAGGCCAGCACCATCAGGATATTGGTGCAGAGCGTGGTCCAGGTGAAGATCGGCATGCGCATGAACGTCATGCCCGGCGCACGCTCCTTGATGATAGTGACGAAAAAGTTGATGCCGGTCAGGGTGGTACCGATACCCGAAATCTGCAATGCCCAGATCCAGTAGTCCACGCCGACGCTCGGGCTGGCCGACAACTCCGAATACGGCGCGTACCCGGTCCAGCCTGCTTCCGAGAACTGACCGATCGCCAGCGATGCCATCACCAGCAGGCCAGCCGAGGCGGTCAGCCACAGGCTGATCGAGTTGACGTACGGAAAGGCGACATCGCGCGCACCAATCTGCGTCGGCACCGCGATATTCATCAGACCGATCAGGAACGGCATGCCCACGAAGAAGATCATCATGGTGCCGTGGCCGGTGAACAGCTCCGCGAAGTGCCCGGCCGGCAGATAACCGGACATGCCGGGGCCGGCGAAGGCCTGCTGGGCACGCATCATCAGCGCGTCGACGAAGCCGCGCAGCAAGAAGACGAAGGCGATGATGATGTACATCACGCCGATCTTCTTGTGGTCGACCGAAGTCAGCCACTCCTTGTAGAGATACTTCCATTGACCGAAGTAGGTCACCCCGGCGATGACCGACAGCCCGACCACCGCCATGAGGATGTCGGCACTGAAGATGATCGCGTTGTCGTAGGGGATCGCGTGGATCGTGAGCTTGCCAAAAATATCCATGGTGTTATCTCGCGGGTATCGCCAGGCCGGCGCGCGCTACTCGTGCGCCGCCGTCGGCGTGAGCTCAGCCTTCATGTCCGGCTTCATACCCGGGCTCTTCGCCGGGTGGAACTGGCCGATTACATCGGCGAACAGTCCGGACGAGACCGGCGCAAAGTAGATCGGGTTCTTGACCACGCTGGGCTGCGCGAACTGCTTGAACGTGCTCATATCCAGTGGTTTTCCCTGGGAACGGACCTTATCCAGCCATTGCTTGTAGTTCCGTTCGGTCATGGCCCGGGCGACAAAGCGGTTCTTGGCGAAACCGTGGCCGTTGTACTGGTAATTGCCACCGGCGAAGTCGCCGGTCTTGTGCGACATCAGATGCAGCTGGGTCTGCATGCCCGACATGGCGAAGATTTGCGTGCCCATGCGCTGGATCATGAACGCATTCATCACCGAGTTGGACGTCAGCCGAATGTTGAGCGGCACGTCCTTCGGGAAGGCGAACTCATTGACCGAGGCCACATGCTGGTCGGGATAGATGAACAGCCACTTCCAGTCCGTGGCCACGGCCTCGATCGTGATCGGCTTGGCGTCCGATTTGATGGCCTTGTACGGATCGAGGTCGTGGGTGGAGATCCAGGTCATCACCGACAGGATGATGAGGATCACCACCGGGCCGCCCCAGACGAAGATCTCGATCAACCAGGAATGGTCCCAGTCGGGCGAATATCTGGAATCGGTATTGGACTTGCGATAACGCCAGGCGATGCCGAACGTGAGCGCCACGATCGGAATCAGCACGAACATCATCAGCACGATCGTGAACAGCGTGATGTCGCGTTCGGTCTGGCCGACCGGGCCGACCGGCATCATGGTACTCAGGCTTGTACCACAGCCGCTGATCAGCAAAAGCAGAGCGGCGGCGGATACCCCCGAGGAAAAGCGAAAAATCTTGCCTAGCATTGCGTTATAAGCCCTGGAGTCGAACCGGACCGGGCACTCGCGGGTCAGGCCCGCCGGCCAAATCACGTATAAACGGCTTGGCCGGAACCCCATACCGACCATGACTCTGGCGCGGGCTGGCTATGCAGCCCGCGTTTAGGCGAAAAATACATCCGCCCGCCCACGCGGTCAATCTTCAACCAAAGTAGTATTCAGCGCGGTTTACGTCACTTTAAGCCGCAAACGAAACGAAACATAAACCTGTAGAAACATATGCTTTCCGAATCGGGCGGGCGAATCGGACGGCCCCGCCGCCGATCCAGCGCCCGGAAAAAATTTATCGCGCAATCGAGGTACGCTGGGGCCGGCGGCAGCATTTCATCGACCTTGTCCGGCGTACCCGCGTCGGCATGGCCGGCCGCTTGCGCCCTTTCGTTTTCATCCGAGTCCGTTTGATGCCGTTCGACGTGTCGCCGATCCGATCCCTGTTGTTGTCGCTGCTGGTGGCGCTCGCCTGCGTGGCGACGCCGGCCGCCGCCCAAGGTCTGGGCCTGGGGCTCGGGCACGCGCCCCAGGCCCAGACCCAGCCCCAGAACAAGCCCGACGCCAAGCAGTTGAACGCCTCGCTCGACAACATCATCAGCACGCTGGAGAACGACAACAAGCGGGCCGCGCTGGTCAAGCAGCTCAAGCAGCTGCGCGCCTCGACCCGGGCGGCGGCCAAGCACGAAAACCCGATTACCGGCGCCCATGGCGGCCTGCTCGGCGCTCTTTCGGATTCCATCAGCAATCTCAGCAAACAGGCCAGGGGCGGCGAGTCGCCCCTGGATATCTGGCGACGCAATGCACGCCAGGCGGCCACCAACGTCCGTGAATTGTTCGTCGGCGCGCGCCGGCAGGCCCTGGTGAGCAACATCGCCGAAATTGCATTCGGCCTGTCCATGCTCACGAGCGCCCTGGTGGTCATGACCCTCGCCGGGCGCAGTCTATTCGTGCGCCGAGGCTGGCCGATCAAGCTGCCGCCGGAGCCAAGACCCTGGATGCTGCTGGCCCACTTCTGTCGCCGGGTAACGCCCTGGGTCGTCACGTTCGCGGCACTGCTGGCGGTGATCCATCTGGTCCAGCCCGCGGCGCCGGCCAGCGCCACCTTGCTTGTCATAGCCTACGTCGGCCTGTGCGGGCGCTTGCTTTCGACCGTCTTCGATGTCGTGATCGCCCTGTTCACCCGCGGCCATCGTCGTGTGGCGGTGTCCATCCTGCACGACAAGGCCCTCGGGCCGCTGTTTTTCATCGGCGCCCTGGTCGCCTTCGGCGATGCGGTCAACAGCGCCCGCCTTTCGGACCTGCTGGGCGCCAGCCTCGCGGACTGGCTATCCGTGGTGGCCAACATGCTCGCGGGATTGTCCAGCGGCGCCCTGATCCTGCGCATCCGGCGTCCGGTGGAGCACCTGATTCGCAACCGTTCGCTGGCCAACCGACGCGATCGCGGCGGTTTGCGGGAACTGGTGTCGATCAGCGCCCAGCTCTGGCACGTGCCCGCCCTGCTGCTGATCACCGCGTCGCTCGCCGCCATTTTCCTCACTGGCGGGCAGGCACACGCGGCCTTTGCGCGCGCCATGATCTGCACGGTTCTACTGGTGCTGACCCTGGTAACCACCGGCATCATCCGGCGCCAGCATGAGCGGGCCGCGCGGCGACCGCGCAAGACCCCCTATGCCGGGCGGTTCCGCAATTTCGGCTTCACGCTGGCACATGGCATTGCCTGGCTGGCCTTCGCCGAATTGTCGGTCCGGGTGTGGGGTTTTTCGTTGTTCGGCATCGGCGAACACGGAGCGGTCAGCGGCGAAATCGGTCGGGCCCTGCTGGGGGTCGGGCTGACGATCGTGCTTGCCTGGCTGATCTGGATCGTGGTCGACACCGCCATCCATCGTGCGCTGCATGGCCGTGGTGCGCACGGTCGCCGACGCAATACCAATCGCGCGCAAACCATCACGCCGATGATCCGCAACCTGGCGTTATTCGTGATCATTATCGTGGCCGGCATCGTCGGGCTGGCCAACCTCGGCGTGAATGTCACGCCGCTACTCGCCGGTGCCGGTGTAATCGGCATCGCGCTCGGCTTCGGTGCCCAGAGCCTGGTGGCCGATCTGATCACCGGCATCTTCATCCTGATCGAGGATTCGCTGGCGGTCGGCGATTTCGTCGAAATCAACGGGTTCATGGGCACGGTCGAGGGGCTGAATCTACGCGCCGTACGCCTGCGCGATCTCGATGGCGTCGTGCATATCACGACGTTCTCCCACATCGACGCGATTCACAACATGTCGCGCCAGTTCGGCATCGCCCTGATCAAAATCCGCATTCCGCACGACCTGCGCATCGACGACGCCATCGAGCTGATGCGGCGCACGGCGTCCGACCTGCATCGCGACCCGTTCATGCGCGGGCTGATCCGTTCGCATCTGGAGATGCAGGGCATTCACGAGTTCGATAACGGCTGCCCGATCCTGCGCATGCGCCTGCGTACCGCGCCGGAATATCAATGGGACGTATCCCGTGCCTTCAACCTCGCGTTGAAACGCCGGATGGAAAGCGAATACATCAATCTCGGCGCCCCGCGCATGAGCGTTTCCATGGAAGCCGGCGGCGGCGCACGCTATGACAAGCGCGGCAAGACCGGCGAAGACGAGCCGAGCGCCACCGTGGACTGGCCGATGGACAACCAGGCCTCGCCATCGCCCGACCCGGGTTGACGCCCCGGTCGCGGGCCGCGGCGCCCCCGGCAGGCCAAAAGACGGGGCCCGAAGGCCCCGCTCCTGACCGCGGCGGTCGAAGTCACCGCGGGTCCAACACCCGGTCCAGACCAGGGCCTGTTGCCGTCTCGTGCGAGTCCGCGCCAAGCGCTGTTTTGCGGCAAGACGAGGCGTAGTGCGCGCCGTGCAGTCACTCTGCACAAGCGGGCTACAACGCTGGATTGCCGCAAAACAGCGCTTGTCCCGAAGGGTTGGGCCGCAAATCGCGCTCGGCGGCGTTGCAAGTCTTGATCGTGGCACGCCACGATCAGCGACTCGCGCCTTGCCGAACACGATTTGCGGTCTCCAACGCGGCGCTCGCACGAGGCGGCAACAGGCCCTAGCCAAACTGGTTCATGGTGTTGTGCGCCCCTCCCGCCTTGAGCGCGTTCTCGCGGGAGAAGAACTCCTTGTGATCGTCGCCGATGTTGGAACCGGCCATGTCCTGATGCCTGACGGTCGCAATGCCATCGCGGATCTCGACCCGCTGCACATCGCGCACGTAAGCCAGCATGCCGTCGTCGCCGAAATAATGACGGGCCAGCTGGTCGGTGGACAACGCCGTCGTGTGATATGTCGGCAGCGTGATCAGGTGATGGAACACACCGGCGTGCCGTGCGGCATCGCGCTGGAAGTTCCGGGTCCACTCGTCGGCCACCCGGGCCAGCTCGGTGGCATCGTACTCGGCGGCCATCAACTGGGCGCGATCGTAGGCCGACACATCCCTGCCTTCATCGGCCCATGCGTCATAGACCTGCTGACGGAAGTTCAGCGTCCAGTTGAACGACGGGCTGTTGTTGTAGACCAGCTTGGCGTCGGGCACTTCTTCGCGAATACGATTCACCATGCCCCCGATGTGGTCCACATTCGGCGTGGAGGTCTCGATCCAGAGCAGGTCGGCACCGTTTTTCAGGCTGGTGATGCAATCCAGCACCACGCGGTCCTCGCCGGTGCCCTTCTTGAACTCGAACAGACCCGAAGCCAGGCGCTTGAGGCGCACCAGCTTGCCGTTCTGCTTGATCACCACATCCGATGCGTTGATCTCGGACGGGTCGGTGATCTCCTCGCCGTCGAGATAACTGTTGTACTGATCGCCCAGATCGCCCGGCGCCTGCGACACCGCGATCTGCTGGCTCAGGCCCGCACCCAGCGAGTCCGTGCGCGCGACGATCACGCCGTCGTCCACACCGAGTTCCAGGAACGCGTAGCGCACGGCGTTGATCTTGGCCAGGAACGCCGCATGCGGCACCGTCACCTTGCCGTCCTGATGACCGCACTGCTTGACGTCCGAGACCTGATTCTCGATCTGGATCGCACAGGCCCCGGCCTCGATCATCTTCTTGGCCAGCAGATAGGTCGCCTCCTCGTTGCCGAAACCGGCGTCGATGTCGGCGATGATCGGGATGACATGGGTTTCGAAGTTGTCGATCCGGCTCTGGGCCTTCTTCGCCGCCACCTCATCGCCGGCCTCGCGGGCGGCTTCGAGTTCGCGGAAATAATGGTTGAGCTCCCAGGCATCCGCCTGCTTCAGGAAGGTATACAGCTCCTCGATGAGCGCCGGCACCGCCGTCTTTTCGTGCATCGACTGGTCCGGCAACGGGCCGAATTCACTGCGCAACGCGGCCACCATCCAGCCGGACAGGTACAGATACCTGCCCTTCAGACTGCCGAAATGCTTCTTGATCGAGATCGCTTTCTGTTGGCCGACGAATCCATGCCAGCAGCCGAGCGACTGCGTGTAGCAGGCCGGGTCGGCATCGTAGGCGGCCATGTCCTCGCGCATGATTTTCGCCGTGTAGCGCGCGATGTCGAGCCCGGTATGAAAGCGGTTCTGCGCACGCAGACGCGCAGCATGCTCGGGATTGATGGCACGCCATGGCTCGCCGAAGCGCTCCCGCAGCGACGAGATATCGCTGATGTCGTTTCTATAGTCGGACATGATCAGACTTCCTCTTGAAAACCAGCACCGCACAACGGCCGATATATCAGGCAATAATTCTTTTCCCGCAGCCGATGGAGCCAAGTCTAGAGGGGTGCTCTTAATATGAATAGAAAATGAAATCTATTTCCGACATTCACAACATGAATATTGCGTCACCGCTCAGGCATCCCGATATCCGGCCAACCTGCCTCACGACCGGCTCGACCAGCGGTTCGGACCGGGGCCATTGCCGCTCCCTGCGACGCGACGTTGCGGCCGCAACCAGGCCCGGCCGGACGACGCCGGCTACGCGTGTGCTGCATTGCCCCCCCCGGTGGGGGCGCCGGAAGGCGCGGCGGCTGTTTCCTGCCATCCCGCATTGCCCGCGCCTGCGGCACCGGCGTTGTATCGCCCGACGCGCCGGGCCCGGAAAACGATTGAACGCTGGCGGGCAACCCGCAGTGCGGCGGTGCGTGCAACGACAACCAAGCCGATACGCTAGGGCCTGTTGCCGTTTTGTGCGAGTCCGCGCCAAGCGCTGTTTTGCGGCAAGACGAGGCGTAGTGCGCGCCGTGCAGTCACTCTGCACAAGCGGGCTACAACGCTGGATTGCCGCAAAACAGCGCTTGTCCCGAAGGGTTGGGCCGCAAATCGCGCTCGGCGGCGTTGCAAGTCTTGATCGTGGCACGCCACGACGCGGCGACTCGCGCCTTGCCGGACACGATTTGCGGTCTCCAACGCGGCGCTCGCACAAAACGGCAACAGGCCCTAGAGCCCCAGCGCGGCCTCGGGGGGTACATGGTCGTAGCCGTGGCGCTCGGCCACCGGGGCACAGGTCACCTGCCCGGCATGCACGTTCAGCCCGCGCCGCAGATGCTCGTCGTCGGCCATTGCGTTTTTCAGGCCCCGATCCGCGAGCGCGACGACGTGGCCCAGGGTGGCGTGATTGAGCGCGAATGCCGACGTACGCGGCACCGCGCCCGGCATGTTGGCCACGCAGTAGTGCACCACGCCGTCGACAATATACGTGGGCTCGGCGTGGGTGGTCGGCCTGGAGGTCTCGAAGCAACCGCCCTGATCGATGGCGACATCCACCAGCACCGACCCCGGCTGCATGCGCGACACCCATTCAGCGCTGACCAGCTTGGGGGTTTCCGCGCCCGCCACCAGGACCGCACCGATCACGGCATCCGCCGCGAGCACCTCGGTCTCGGTGGCGGCCGCCGTCGCATATACGGTGCGCAGCGACGGCCCGAACCGCGCAGCCAGACGCCGCAACACGTTGACCTGGCGATCGAGCACGACCACATCGGCGCCCAGTCCCAGCGCCATCGTGATCGCGTTCTCACCAACCACGCCACCGCCGATCACCACCACCCGCGCCGGCGACACCCCGGGCACGCCCCCCATCAGCACCCCGCGCCCGCCGCTGATCTTCTCCAGGCTTTGGGCTGCAGCCTGCGCGGCCAACCGACCGGCCACCTCCGACATTGGCGCCAGCAACGGCAATCCACCGTGGTCGTCGGTGATCGTCTCGTACGCCACGCAGCTCGCGCCGGAGGCGACCAGATCAGCGGTCTGCGCGGCGTCGGGCGCGAGATGCAGATAGGTGAATAGCAGTTGGCCCGGGCGCAGGCGCTTGCGCTCCCCGGGCTGCGGCTCCTTGACCTTGACGATCATGTCGGCCGCCTTGAACACCGCCACCGCATCGTCGGCGATAAGCGCCCCGGCCTGCGCGTACTCGCTGTCCTCACAACCGATACCCAGCCCGGCCGTCGTTTCCACGAGCACATCGTGGCCGCGCTTGACCAGTTCACGCACGCTGTCCGGCGTCAGGCCGACGCGATATTCATGATCCTTGATTTCCCTGGGGACACCGATGTGCATGGCTCGCTCCTGTGTGGTTGGGCGCCGATGCGCGTGCCCTTATGATAACCGGCCCTGTCACCGTGGGCCGACCGCCGCCGGCACGAACGATGCCAACGACCACGTTGACCGGCCCCCTCAATTTGTGATCACAATTCATCCGCCATCGTTTTCCAGGACCACTCATGTCTTCACTCCGCCCCCGGATCGGCGTGCCCGTCGACTGCAAGCTCATCGGCACCGACCCCAGCCACGTCGTGGGCGAGAAGTATCTCGCCGCGGTCGCCCATGCGGCCGATTCCATCCCGCTGGTGCTGCCCGCGCGGGCGGCCGGCGCCGAACAAGCGTCGCTCGAGACCCGGATCAGCGCCGACGACCAGCTCGTCGATCTCGACGGCCTGTTCCTGACCGGCAGCCCATCGAATATGGAACCCTGGCGCTATGGCAGCGATGCCCCGGGCGTGGGGCCGTTCGACCCGCAACGCGACGCCAATAACCTGGCACTGCTCGGCGCAGCGATGGCGCGCGACATGCCGGTATTCGCCGTCTGCCGCGGCTTCCAGGAACTCAACGTGGCCTGCGGCGGCACGCTCTACACCGCCGTGCAGGACGTGCCGGGGCTGTCGGATCACCGCGACGATCACGATGCGCCGCGCGAGCGCCGCTATGCGCCGGCTCATCCGGTGGAACTGGCCGGCGACGGCTGGATGGCCGAACTGCTCGACATGCAGGAGATCTCGGTCAATTCCCTGCACAGCCAAGGTATAGACCGCCTCGGCACCGCGCTGCGCGCCGAAGGGCGCGCGCCCGACGGCCTGGTGGAAGCGGTGCGCCATCGCGACCTGCATTTCGTCGCCGGCGTGCAATGGCACCCGGAATGGCGGTACGGCGACAACCCGGTATCGATGGCGCTGTTTCATGCCTTCGGCGAAGCCTGCCGCGTCTTTCGCCAACAGCGGCTGAGCGGCGACTGACTACGCCCGGCGCGAGGCGGCGTTCGTGTCGGATTACGCCTGCGGCCAATCCGACCTGCAAGGCTTGTGGTTAGGCGTCGTTGTTTGCCTGGGGCGCGGCGTGCTCGCGGGGCTCCGGCTACGCGCCGCTGCCCCCTGGTAGGTCGCCGCAGGCCGCAGGCCGTAAGCCGACACCGATGGTCGGCGTGGGGGCGGCCCGATCTCGTTCGGCGCGGGCGCGCCTGCCACGGGCACGGACCGGCCCATTTCGGAGGCACGCCGGGAACCGGCGCGCGGCATGTCAGCCGGCGGCTTCAAGATTGCGCCAATCCGCCTCGGTCAGCGAGCCGAGACCTTCGCGTACATCGGCCTCGATGGCAAAGCGCAGGGCCTGCGCGTCACGGGCAGCCACGGCACGCAGCGCCTCGACGTGTCGGTCGACGATGTAGTCGCTGCCGATGTGATGAATCGCCAGACGCAGAAAGGGCGAGAATTGCAGCCATACCGATTCGATCAACGGCATGACCGCCGAGGCATCGCCCACGTCGTAGAGCGAGAAGTGGAACGCGCGGTGGCGCTGCAGATAAGCGCGAATATCGCCGGCATTGATCGCGGCATCCACCTCGGCATCGAGTTCCCAGAGCCGTTCCAGATGCGCGGCGTCGATCAGTGGCATGGCGCGCTCGGCCGCAAAGGCCTCCAGATTCGCGCGCACGGCGCACAGATCCTGCAACTTCGCCGGGGTCATGCGCGGCACGCTGATGCGCCGATTGCCGTGCGCCTCCAGCGCGCGCTCGGCCACCAACCGGCGCAGCGCCTCGCGCACCGGCGTCGGACTGGTGCCGAGCATCTGCGCGACCCCCCGCAGCGTGACACTACGCCCGGGCACGAATTGTCCCGTCAACACAGCTTCCTTGAGCTGGAGATAAACCCACTCCTGACGCGTGATGCCGCCGTCGCCGAGCGTCACCGGTGCGATTTGCGTGTCATCGACGGATGCCTGGGAGGATGCCAAACGGATACCCAATTGACGCGATCGATGACTGAACTCTAGCAGAGCGATGAACAGACCGTTGCAGCCGCGCCTGCCGGTTGCTAATTTGTGATCACATTTTCAACACAGTCTACGCCCATGTCGCATGCCGACTTGCCGGCCGACGCCCGCGCCGTGATCGACGCGATGCCGAAGCTGGAATTCATCGAAGCCTATATCGTCGATATCAACGGCATCGCGCGCGGCAAGCGACTACCCGCCGCGAGCCTTGCGCGCGTGTACAGCAAGGGACTCAACCTGCCGGTATCGACACCGCTGCTCGATATCTGGGGCCACGAGGTCGAGGACACCGGCCTGGCGATCGCCTCGGGCGACGCCGATCGGCCCTGCCTGCCGGTCGAGGGTAGCCTGCGGCCCATGCCCTGGAGCACCCGGGGCGCGGCGCAGATGTTGCTGATGATGCACGAGCCCGACGGCAGCCGCTTTGCCGGCGATCCGCGCGCGATTCTCGCCGCCGTGGTCGACCGGCTGGCTGCCCGCGGCCTGACGCCGGTGGTGGCGACCGAACTCGAATTCCGTCTGTTCGAGGCCGAACCCGACGCCACCGGCCGACCGGTGCCGGCGCAGCTGTCGACCCGGCCGGGCCGGCGCTCGCAGCTCTATGGCATCGAGGAACTGGATAATCTCGACGACCTGTTCGGCGACATCGAAGCCGCCTGCGTGGCCCAGGGTCTGCCCATGGACACGCTGATCTCGGAACAGGGCGAGGCCCAGTACGAAATCAACCTTGAGCATGTCGGCGACGCCCTGCTGGCCGCCGACCAGACCATTCTGCTCAAGCGTACGATCAAGGCCTGCGCACGCCGCCACGGGCTGGCCGCGAGCTTCATGGCGAAGCCGTTCGGCGATTCCTCCGGCAATGGCATGCACGCGCACATCAGCCTGCTGGATGGCAACGGTGACAATATTTTCGCCGACGATCACAGCGAAAACGAGGCGCTGATGCAATGCGTGGCCGGCCTGCTCGAGACCATGGCCGAATCCACGGCCATTTTCGCCCCGCACGACAATTCCTTTCGCCGGTTCCAGGCGGCCAGCCATGCACCGCTCGCGCCGGCCTGGGGCGTGGACAATCGCACCACCGCCGTCCGCCTGCCGCTGGCCGAGCCGGCGGCCGCACGCATCGAACATCGCGTGGCCGGCGCGGATGCCAATCCGTATCTCGTGCTGGCGACCGTGCTGGCCGGCATGGAACACGGCATGGCCCGGCAGCTCGTACCACCGCCGGAGACCGTGGGCGACGCCTACAGCCAGCACGAGGCGTCGCTGCCCGATGCCTGGGGCACTGCCATCGAAGCGTTCGAGGAATCGCGCTTCATTGCCGAATACCTCGGCGCCGATTACCAGCGCTGGTACGCCGCGGCCAAGCGCCAGGAACGCGAGTGCCTGCGCGCCATCGTGCCGGCCGCCGAGTACGACGCCTACCTGCGTACCGTCTAGCTTTTCGCCCCTACGCGATTCGAGACCGACCCATGAGCCGAAACCCCGACATACAGAGTTTTCCGGCGCCCCACGCGCCCTCGTACTACGCCGCCACCGCGAATGCGGCACCGGAACGCCCGCCCCTGGCCGGCGCCGTGGATACGCAGGTGTGCGTCGTCGGCGCCGGCTTCTCCGGGCTGGCCACGGCGGTGTCGCTGGCCGAACGCGGCTACGACGTGGTGGTACTGGAAGCCAATCATGTGGGCTGGGGGGCATCCGGTCGTAACGGCGGCCAGATGGTCAATGGCTATTCGCGCGACCTGGACGTGGTCGAGAGTCGCTACGGTGCCGACGCGGCCAAAGCGCTCGGCGCCATGGCCTTCGAGGGCGCCGCCATCATCCGCGAACGCGTGGCGCGCTACGCTATCGACTGTGATTTGCGCGATGGCGGCGTGTTCGCCGCACTCAACAACAAGCAGCTCGACGAACTCAAGACCCGGGTGGCGAGCTGGCAATCCCACGGCCACGACGAATTGCAGATGCTCGACGAACGCAGCATTCGCGAGCACAGCAACACCGATCGCTACATCGGCGGCCTGCTCGACAAGCGCGGCGGCCACCTGCATCCGCTGAATCTCGCCCTCGGCGAAGCCGCCGCTCTGGAATCCCTCGGTGGCGTCATCTACGAACGCTCGCCGGTCACCCGGGTGCAGTCCGGCACGAAACCGACGGTACACACCCCCGGCGGCCAGGTGCGCGCCGACACGGTGGTGGTCTGCGGCAATGCCTATCTGGGCAAGGCCGTGCCGCGACTGCGCGACCGGGTGATGCCGGTGGCCACGCAGGTCATGGCCACGGAGCCCCTGGGCGCCGAAACCGCCCATCGCCTGATGCCGGCCGGGAGTTGCGTCGAAGACTGCAACTACATGCTCGACTACTACCGCATGAGCGCCGACCACCGGCTGCTGTTCGGCGGCGGCACGGTCTACGGTGGCACCACCCCGGCGGACATCGAGGCCAAGCTGCGCCCGCATCTCGCGCGGACCTTCCCCGAGTTGTCCGACGTGCGCATCGACTATGCGTGGTCCGGCAATTTCGCGCTCACGCTCACGCGCATCCCGCACATGGGGGAACTGGAAAACAACGTCTACTTCAGCCACGGCTACTCCGGCCACGGCGTGACCACCACCCATCTGGCCGGCCGACTGCTGGCCGAAGCGATCGCCGGCGAACGCGAGCGCTTCGATGCCTTTGCCGCATTGCGCAATTATCCGTTCCCCGGCGGGCGCCTGTTCCGCGTTCCGCTGTCGGTTCTGGGCTCCTGGTACTACCAGACACGGGAAAAAATGGGCCTGTAGACCAGCGTAGCCTGAATCAGACCCACCCGCGACGGCAGGACCCCGGCTTCGAGCGGCATGCCAGCCTGTCGGCCTGCGGCCGCGAAGCCGGCAGCCCCCCCTGTGCCCCTATAGGCCCCTGCGGGTCGGATCAGCCGAAGGCGTAATCCGACGGATCGGCCCCGAGCCACGACGGGAAAGCCGCGGTTTCAGGCGACGTACCGCCGAACTGTCGGCTGACGGCCCAAGTCGACCTACTGAGGCCGGCGGCTCCCTGCGGGTCGGATTAGTCGCAAGCGTCATCCGACGGATCGCGCCTGCACACCACTTGCGCTCCGGCACCATCAGCGGCCCGGCAACACCTCGGTCTGCGCACGGGGAGCCACCCTGGAATCGAGCAGGATCTCGATCCGCGTGCCCACGCCCAGTTCGCTGGCGGCATGAATCGACCAGCCCTGGCGGTCGCAGATCCGTGATACCAGATAAAGCCCGATGCCCAGGCCGGGGCTGTCGGCCGTGCGGTACTGGCGCTCGAAGATATGGGTGAGCGCGCCCGCGGGCAGGCCGCAGCCGGTGTCGGTAACGCAGATACGCTCGGGCGTGACTTCGACCGTCAGCCACCCGTCCTCGGTATGCCGCACGGCATTGTCGATCAGATTGTGCAACACGCTGTAGATCACGCCCTCGGGCAGCGAAAGCGGGGTCGAACGCGCCACCACCGACAGTTCGATCCGATGTGCGGCCATGGCGTCACGCTGATAGACCAGTACATCGTCCAGCACCACCGCGGCATCGCTGAGCGTTTCGTTCTCGCGCGGATGATCGCGCGCGAGAAACAGCAGCGCGGTGACCAGTCGCTGCATGCGCTCGCAGGCATGCCGCACCCGCTCGACCCGATTGCGCGCGCGCTCGTCGAGTTCCGGCATGTCGCCCAGCAGCTCGCTGGCATTGAGCGCGACCGCCAGCGGGGTGCGCAGTTCGTGACTGGCATCCTCGGTGAACGCCTTCTCACGTGCGATCGCCGCATCGAAACGCCCGATCAGTTCGTCGAAACTTTCGGCGATGTCGCGCATGTCGCGATCGCCGTAGTCGGCCGCGATCGGGGGGTTCGACAACCCCGGCTGATACGTCGACAAGCGTTCGGCCAGTCGGCGCACGGGGCGCAGGATCAGATAAGAAAAGCCGATGCCGATCAGCAGGGCGAGCACGATGACCACACTCAGCGTGGCCCAGCCCAGCGTCGCCAGCCGCTCCTCGAACTCCTTTACATCCTGCACCTTGACCATCATGTAGATGGACGTATCGCCCACGTCACGGCGCGCCGTGTAGTACTGGCGGTCGTGATAACTCACCACGGCATACTGATTATTGCCCATGTGCCGAAGCACCGGTGGCAAGGTCGGGTCGTGCGCCGGCGCATGGCTGACATAAACCCAGCCGGTCTGGCCGCGCCGGCCGCTGATGGGCACGCCGTGCTTGTAGTCCAGGACAAGGCTGGCCAGCTCCCGGTCGAGGGTATCGAACTGCAGTTCGTCCTGAAGAATGCCGACGAAGGCATAGATCGCGAGCGCAAAGCCGATACAGGCGGCGAATGCGATCGACAACATGCCGATCAGTACCCGCGTACGAAGCCCGGGCGCCGCGGACAGGGTCCGGCGCCAGCGGCGAATCACGTGGTTTCGAGAAGACGGTAGCCGACGCCATGCACGGTGTGGATCACCGGCTGTTCGGCAGCGGCTTCAAGCAACTCGCGCAACCGATGCACATGGCCGCGCAGGGCGGCATCCGACTCGGGCGGCTCGCCGTTCCAGATCTCGGCTTCGAAATCGGCGCGCGAAACCAGTCCGGGCGAGGCGCGCATGAGCATCTCCAGCATGGCGAAACCAATGGGCGTGAGATCGATCGGCTGATCGCGGTAGCGCACCACATGACTGTTCGCGTCCAGGCTGAGCGCGCCCACCGCCAGCGGCCCGGCGCCGACCGGCCGGTGACGCCGCACGATCGCGCACAGCCGCAGGTACATCTCGCGCAGCGAGAACGGCTTGACCAGGTAATCATCGGTCCCGGCCTCGAAACCCTCGATGCGGTCCTCGACCGTGTCGCGCGCGGTGAGCATCAGAATGGGCGTCGTGATGCCCTGCTCCTCGCGCAGCCGCCGGCACAGGGAAATGCCATCCAGGCGCGGCAGACGCAGATCGAGAATCAACGCGTCGTACGCTTCGGTCGTGCACAGCTGCAAGCCGATCCGCCCATCGCTGGCGTAATCGGGCTCATCGCCCTGTTCTTCGAGATACTCGCCCAGATTGGCGGCGAGCGTGGGGTCGTCTTCGACGATCAATACGCGCATCCGTGTCTCACATCCTCCATCGGGTGCCGTCGCGCGTCGACGCTGCAACGGGATCAGGGGCCCGCGATATCAATCCCGGCCCGGAGCGCCTTTGACCGCGACCAGCGACTCAAAGTTTTACTAGTTGAAGAATGAATCCACGCCGGTCAATCTGCAATGGTGCCGCAACGCGTGATTTTCGTCACTACGATACGACACCGGCCCCTGGTCCAGCCCCTCACGCCTGTGGCACGTACGTGGGCGTCGGAACAGTCGTGTTTGCGCTTGCAGTCGTCATGGCACTCGATATACAGCCCATCCCACAACGAATCGCGCGCGGGAATTTTCCCGGCAAGAAACAGCACGCCACCCGGCTGCAGCACAACGGCGATCCGGCGCACGAGCGCCCACCGAGTTCACCCGCAACGCGCGCTGCGATCGTCTGTCGCACCCGGTCGATGCATGTCCGGGCCATTGTCGATGGCCACGAAACACACGCCGGGCGGACACCCGGCCTGGCCGACCAAGGCCGCCCGCGTGGTCGCCGCCGAACAGCCGGGATCATAGACCCGACGGTCACCGTCCGATGGCAGCGAGCCCGCCCGTTCGGACTGCATGCGCTGGATTTCGTGGTAGAACAGCACACGCAGCGAGACCGTGGCGTCAAATACACCACCCACCTACGCATCGAGCGCGAAATCGGATGACCGCCGCTCCCCGTCGAAAGCCTGATCGGTCGAATCCATCAGATCAGCCCCGAGTCAGTCCTGGCCGGCATTCCATGGTCGCAGGCGCGGGCTCTCATTGAGAAAGCGCACCACACCATAGGCGAGCGCTATCAATAGGGGCGCCAGGCATCCAGCGAGCTCGCGCGCGCGGACTTGATCGCCAACAGAACGACCACGATCAACGCACCAACATTGAGAATAGAAAGCGCGACCTGAACCAAATCGAAAGCCGCCGACAACAGCGCGTAATCTCATTTACCGAGGGTCGGATCGGCGCCGAGAACCCGGGATTCACAGTCCGGATACCCGGAGTCCCGAGATGCAACCCGAATGTAATAATTCTGTGGGATTTTATACCCCGCGTGCTGCCGAGGTGCCGCAAAACGTCACCTCGCGGACAGAGGATGCCGAGATATTTACGGCGAAGCAATACGACAGACTTCCAATATGTAGTCTTATGAATCGAAGCGACATTAGTAATTGACGTTTTACGTCACATCGAATTAAGCTGAACTAGGATTTGGCAGTCGCTTTCCCAGCATGCAACTGCGAATTCGACATCCATCGCACATTGGCAGCGATCGACGAGCGAGGATTGTCGAAAGCGTGATTACTAACGTGGAGGGCGTTTAGTGAAGGGGGGACCAGAGAGAGTAAGTACGTGTGTGCAGCAGGAGAGCCTTGGCGATCTGGTGAGCACACATCATCGCTTAGCGTATGCCGATGATCGATGTATTTGCAGTCCATGCTATGCATTCGATACCGAACGATATTTGCTGCCCACAGCTCGATATCTTGATTGTCAGATGCTGGCGAAATCGGTTCTGCGGGGATGGCGAACTGACCAACAGGCCATTGACGCCGTGTATGACATCGCTCAGGACCGAGCGCTCCTAAACGACTATTACGCTATAGCGACACAGGACGCATACGAGCAGGCCGTGGCCACGATGGCCACTGTATGTGCAGAACACCTGCCCGCCTCATGGCCGGCTAATCCAGTGGCTTTCAACGGCATGCTTCGTCTAAGCCGCGATAACGCCATGGCCATGCACGTCGATGCGATGCTCGAGCGGGCAAGCGCATCAATGAATACCAACCGGTCGGGAGCGCTGGCCCCGGCTATGACGGAATCTCTGGCGCGCATCAGCCAGCTGCTCTATGCCGTGGACAAAGCTTTCAACGCGGCCGCGATCGTGCTCCTGTCGTTCAATATCGAACGCCATATCGCCGGGTTGATGCGCAATGAGGCGATGGCAATCCTTATGGAAGGCTAGGGCGCCTACCCGCCGCCGGCCACTCAACCCGAAAGGTCGTCTATGACGCCGTGAACGGTCATCTGGGCACGAGCGGATGCCCGGAATACCGGCTTTTGACGAGAATCGAATGGCCTAGGCAGCGATCCTGTAGTCCGGTCTGCGGTCGCCTTGATCTGTACGGCGTCGGCACGCACCTTGACCGGCACAATCTGCCCCGCGTGCACACGCGCGAATCGAGTGGCTGAGACTTGAGGATTGCCGGAACTCACCGGAGCGCGCAAGGCATGGCCAATGGCCACCTTGCGTTCATGTGCGAAGGCGCCGCCGTCGCCTTGCGTGTTGGCTGACTTCTCCAGCCCTTGATATCAGAGGCGTCGAGAATGACGCCCGCCTGCAGATCGTGAGCCGTAACAACAATACGGCGATAACCGGCTATTCGGAGATGTTACTGCCAAAGCGGTCGATATCAGAACGCAGGGGCTAATCGACGAAGTGTTCTTTCCAGCGCCGCGGGGTGCGGCTGGTCGCGCAGGCTGGCTCTTGGCGCGCTTGCGCCACCGCACGTTTTTCAGCCTGTGGGTAAACCGGTGACGCTCCGGACGAGCGGATCAGTCAGGCTTGCCGGCTCGGGTCATCGCTCCGAGTCGTCATCCTGTGTATACAAGGCGATGAAACGCTCGAGCGGTTCTAAAAATATGTCTGGCGGCTGGCGCCAGAAGCAACCGAAATCGCAGCTTTGGTCGTTGATTTGTTGCATCCAGGCGATGGTGATGTGGGTGCGCAGCGGATCGTTGGCCGTCGGTAGCGTGAGTGCCAGCTTTGCATTCAGTCGAGGCTCAAGCTCGGCGGCGTTGATTTCTCGTACTGAGAGCGAGAGCCGAATGCCGCTGGCGCTGATGTCCTTTACGACGGGATTGAGCCGCGTGCTCCTGCGGCCTGCGGACAAAGTGGCCTTCAAGCCGTCACCCGCCTCAACCGGGATTCGATCGTTAACGCGCTCCTCCTGCTTCCGGTAGACGGTATCGTCGACGTCAAGCAGATAGCTGAGACCAGCCTCCTCCTCGCGCACCTCAGCCACGACGGCGCGGACGCCGTAGCGCATGCCGTTATCCGACCAGTACAACGACAATTCGTCGCCGATGTTATGACGCGGCGTCGCGTGAGACGCGTTTATCGGTTGATCCAGTTCAAGCTGCATGACGCGTCCGCGCATCATGAGATCGATAATTCGGCTTGGTTCCACGTTCTCGAAGTTTGCGCGTATCACGTCCACGCGCACGGATAGTTGTGCCAGACGGTTCAGCACCCCCCGTGCCGCGGTGCCGCTCACGGCATTTTCGGATGAAAAAAACTCGGTGGATTGGCCCATAGAAACGGATCCCGTCTCAATTATAAAGGCATCGGCGCTGCCGCTTGGGATCTGGCACGCGCGCCAAAGATTGATTCGTGCTGGTACGACACTGTGCCAGAGATTTCCGTCGCTGATCGCGTACGGTTATGGATCCGGCATAAAATATCGCCATGCCGAATCGATGACTGCCAGTTCCCGGCCCTGGCATTTTCGTCGGTGGCGCCTGGCGTCAAGACAACGTTGCATCTAGGGCCTGTTGCCGTTTCGAGCAATGACGCGAGCCGCTGTGGGTCGTGCAGTCCATCACCACAACCCCGAGTTTTCGAGTCGGCAACTCAAAGCTCTGGGCATTCGCGCCTATTTGCCATAGCCGAGCCGGCGCGAACTCGGGTTGGCGTCTCCACCTTTTCGGCGCGCTGCTGCGATCTTTCGGTACGAGGTGATCGACCATGCGGCAGGCTCTAAAGGCAGAGCCTCGTCGAGTCGCGCCGCCAAAGGCGGTAGTTTACTTGTTATTACTCATAGTGACATTAAAACTTGGCCCACCCGTCAGATCAACCCTATCTCTATCAGTGCGGATGCGAGCAGCCGACACCGCTCATCTCGATCCGTCATTGGCACATTCAGGAAAAAGGCGCGCGACATCGCTCTACGCGCTGCGCTCAGCCACTGGTCCCTGTCTCCGCCGCCTTGTCAGCCTGAAAGGTTATCGATCACGCCGTGGCTCGTCACTTCGACCCGGTACCGTTTGCCTGAACTCGGGTTCTTGACCAGGATCGATTGCCCGACACGACCCTGCTGCAATGCGATGGCTGTGGCCTCGACTGATACAGCCTCGGAACGGACATGCACGGTCACCTGCTGGCCGGCATGAATCCGGACGGGCTGGGCAAGACTCGATAGGCGAATCGGCGTGCCGGCAGAAACGGGCGCTGTCAGCGTCTTGCCAAGGGCCGATTTCAGGCTATGCGCGACCTGGTGACTATCGCCTTGCCCGGCTGACGACCGGACCAGCTTGAGGTCCGATTTGGTGAGCGGCGTGCCAGCTGGCAGATCATGGGCCGCTACGGCGATTCGAGCCAATGAAGTCAGCGTCACCGGCACATAAAGCTGCCATCCCTGATCCGGACAGCTGACGCGCATATTGCGATAAGTGCCCTGCCCATAGAGACGCATCTGTAACGGCGCATGGCACGGCTTCATCTGCGTCAGGGCGTTGAGAGAGCCAACATGGGCCCGATGGCCGGGCGCCTGGTTTTCCACGACCTGCTGGATGCGGCGTTGGATTCGATCGTGGCGAGCGGCAGCCCCTGCCGACGCCGTACCGACCACGCCGAACAGCATCAGCACCAGGACGCAGGCGAACCCTCGTTGAAGCCCCCTATTCATCCGATCTTCCGGTACGCCCCCTCAGACGATGACGACGCATCGTCGAGTAGAAATGTCTCGGGTGACACGTCTTCCAGCCATCCGATTTGTTCCAGGGCCTTGCGGGCCTGGCGCCCAGTTTCGAGCAGCGCTTCGGTATCGCCCGTCAGCCGATCGAGGGTGCGCTTCCAGTCCTTGAACCGCGTGCCCACGCTCTCCACGGGGAGCGCCTCGATCCAATGTAACCGCTCATCGGCGACCAGCGCCGCGCCGACAGCCGCGCCACGGAGCAGCAACTGACAGTCCATCCACGTGGCCTCGCCGGCCGGACGAATGACCAGGTGCGGTGCCGCCTCGACGAACAGATCGCGCCAGCCCACTTCGTCCGTCGGGGCCGCACGCGTAGCAATCGGACCGTTATAAGTGCGTTCACCGCTTTGTACCACGAACCAGCTGACGTTCTGCATCTGCGTCATCAGTTCGGTGATCCAGTCCGGCGGCTCCCCCTCATCCACCCAGAGCACACGGATAGCACTCCGACCGCGAATCTCGAGATCGGCCACCTCTGCCCACAACCGCGAGGAAAGACGCGGCAACACCAACTCGGGCTGAATCCGGTTGTAGGACTGTTTGCGCAGGATGTCGCCCAGCACGGGCGACGTCGCGTAGACCCGCTCGGCCTGGGCCGCGATCGCCTTGAGCGGCGCATAGTCCCGGGGCGGACGCGAGTACAGAGCACGCCAGCCGGGGGCGTCGTCTTCGGGAATCTCGGATTCCGGATTGATCCGCAACCAGGCTTCGGGGGCGAGCCGGCGCAATTCGCCGGCCGTGATAGGCTCCGGCGCCCAACCCGCCAGGGTTTGGCCGCTCATGCGCGTGGCCCGCAACCATTCAACCGCGAGCTCGGCGCCCTCGATGGAACCACTCAATAGCGCGTACGGTGCGGTCCGCGGCACCGGCGGCACCAGGCCGGAAGCGGTGGTTGATAGCAACTCCCCCTGCAGCGCGAGCGCGGGGTGATGATAATCACTGCCGCCCACAGCAAGCCACTGACGAAGGCGGCTCTGCCGGTTGCTATCGTTGGGCTGGGCGTAAGCCGGCACCGTCGGGCATTGCACGCTCACCGAGCCGTCCCAGACCACGCGGTAGCCCTGACGGGCGACCTGGCGTGACAGATCCAGCCAGAGAGCGGCACCGGACAGCTCCGTGTCGAAGTCCAGCCCTCTGAACAGTTCGCCGCGAATTGCCAGACAGGGGGGCGCCACGCCATCGGCCTGCTGCGGACCGAGCAACCAGCCGCCCGGACCGGGATCCCCGGCGGTATGCCCGAGGCCGACGATGCCAACGCCGCCGCTGGCGCCCGCCAGCAACGGCCCTGCCATACGCCATTCGGCGGCATCGTCCGGATAGTCGGCGCGCGCGCCGACCAGCCCGATATCGCTGCCCGGAGCTGCCACCTTCGCCTGCATGTGCCCAAGCCATGTCGGGTCTTCGGTGTTGGCATCTAACGCCAGGAAGACCACGCTCTCGTTACCCACAATACCGGCGATATTCGCCAGCATTCCGGTCTCGTCGTCGGTGACGACGACATGAAAGTTAGGCGGCAGGCTGTCGGTACCGGACAAGGTATCCACCGCATCGCGGATAGCCGGCGCCATGCCTGTCGTGGTGCCGGCACAGACCAAGTGTTCGATAGGCAGCGCGGACAACAAACCAGAAAGCCGTTCAGCGACTAGATCCGACGCATGCTGGTCGTCCGAATTATCGCAGAGCAGAATCATCGACAACGGCTGATCCACTGGCTGATGCCGGGGCACCATTGAGCCCGGAATGGCCCCGTCATGCCATTCGATCTGCCCGACCTGATCCTGTCGCGCCAGGTGGGCATCGAGCGCGGTGCGGACATTCTGTCGCAGGATATCGGTCGCCACCGGCTCGCGCAGGCTGTGAGGCGCCCGCGTATAAAGCGCTTCCGGCAGCCGGCGGATGGCCCTGCCATCATCGTAGGCGCGCAACACCAAGTCGAGATCTTCGGCACCGGGCATCGCGGCGTCGAGCGTGCCACTGGCCTGGATGAAGGCGCGCTCGATCCAGACCCAGCTACCGATATAATGAAGCCCGCGCAGGCGTTCGATATCGAAATCGGGCTTATAGCGCACCCAGGGGTCGCGGTCGTTCCCGACGATCTCGTCGGTATAGATGAGTGTCGGCAAATTAGCGGCGTTCGCATACAGCCCCAGGCGCAGACAGGCATCGGGCTCGATAGTGTCGCCGGCGTCAATGACCGCAACGTAGTCGCAGGGCAGATCCAGCAGATGCCACCCCACCGCCGCGAGCAGCGATTCGGATTCGGCATCGACGGCATGCCAGCCGGCCCGCGTGGGGGCGTCCGGATCGACGGTCACGTAGCGGATTTCGGTGGCCGATCGCCACTGGTTGGCCAGCGACTGTTCAGTCTCGAACGCGGCCTCGACGCGCCCAGCCGGCACGGCCACCACCACGCCGATCGTCGGCAGTTCCGGCCTGCGCGCGGCGTCGGCTTCCAGCCGTTCGCGCTCGGCGATGTCAGTACGCTCGGACGGCCGCAGCGTCGAGCCGTCGGTGTGCTCGCGGGACGCTTCGTTCGCGGGCGGCGTCTGGGCGTCGCGCGGCCCGCCCACATGGGGGGTCACGGGAAGGCCGCTCGCCCCCAGCTCCTCGATCAGCGTGCAATACTCGTCCAGCCGACCACGCAGCGCATCGAACACCTCAGGCGCGGCGCGTTCCAGTGCGGCATCCCAGACATCCTGGACCAGGCCACGCAACATCGAGGGCGTCGTCTCCCGCTCAAGCGGGCTCGAGCGGCGCAGGCTGGGCGTGATGAACTGCGCGATCTTGCGTAAGTCCTGCGGCGACCGGTTCGGAAACGCGAAGCCGAGCTCATGGCTGATCCGGCGCATCGCCTGGGCGGAATCCTTGACCAGCAATTCGTAGTCGAGCATCACCCGGTCCAGATGACGGCTGTAACGCTCGGCATCGAGCACATGCGAGACCCAGAGCAACAGCGCGTGCGAACGGGACAGGTTGTTCTTTTTCTGTTGACTGTGTGCCACCACCCAAGGGTCGCGATAGATCTGGATGATACCGGGGTCCGTGCCGCTGACCCGCCGGGCGGCGTCTTCATAGATCGGCAGCAATCGACACAGATGCGGATGCTTGACCGCCCACACCGGGGAGTCGGCGTGATGCTGTTTCAACTCGCGCACGATGGCCTGGGTATCGGCGGCGGCATCAGGGCGTTGCGACCATTCCTCTGGCATCAGCCGGACATCGGACCAGTGGCGCGACAGGCGCTCGAGAATCTTGATGTCGAGCTTGATCAGCGCGGGGTTCTCGAAATAACCCCGCGGATTGTGCTCATTCTGTTCGGCGCTCCGAACCATATCCACGCCGGCAAGGTTGAGCGTGCCCGATAGCGCCGATGTGCCACTGCGGTAATAGCTCGCGATCAATAGCGCCTTCGACATGAGGCCTCCGATAGGGTTACAGGTACTTGAACAGACTCAACTGGCTGACCGATCCGAAGGCCTTCATGGCGTCGGTCAAGGCATTCTGATGCTGATTCAGCGCGGTGATGACCTTCGGGATATTCGCGTCAGTCGCCGACGAAATGGTCTGCTGGTCATTAGTCTGGATCGTGGCATTGCGATTGTTCGCATTGTTGATCGCGCGCAGACTCACCCCGATCGTGGCTTGCTGTGAGAGCATGCGCGTCCGGGTCTGGTTCAGATTCGAGAGCACCGAATTGATCTTCTGGTTGGCCTGGGCGCGTTGCGCGCCGCTGCCGGTCGACTGCGACAACGCCTGGCTCAGGTTGTCGATGGTAGTGAAAACGCTCTGCTGACGGCTGGGGTTGAGCGAGAACTGGTCGCCGGCCTGGGGCGACCCGCTCCACTTGACGTTCATGCCCCCGAGTTGAAGGCTCATGTCCTGGGAGAAATTGCCGGATGACACGGTGGAGCCGCCCTGCTGAACCGTGTACGCCAGCCCCGACGGACTGGTGCCGCTGCTGGCGATCTGGATCGTGTACGCGCCGCCGCTCTGACGAAACGAAGACGCCGCCGACTGATTGGTAATGCCGGTCAGCGACAGGGTGGCATCCCCGGTGTTCGATGCCGCCGCGCTCACGGTCCCGTAGCCATTGCCCTGGGGCACACTGGCGAAGACCGTGCCGGACAACACACTCGTGACTGCCCGGTTGGTGGAGATGTGAGTCGACCCGCTCCCGCCATCGCCGTCATAGCTGACGTTGCCGGCGGCGTCCTGCGTGAACGGCTGCTTGGCCCCGGCGGTGCCGGCGAACAGATAGCGCCCGTTACTCTGGGTGTTCGCCAGACTCAGCATCTGCTGCTTGGCCGAGGTCACCTGCTTGGCCAATGCGGCCCGGTTGCTCGAACTGGTGCTGCCATTGAGCGCCTGCAGGGTAATGGATTGCACATTCGACAACAGCGTGAGGGTCTCATTGAGCGTCGAGCTGCCGAGATTCAGTTGGTTGCTCAACGTCGAGTTGTCCGCGGTGTACTGCGACAGGGCCTGCGAATTGGCCTGCACCCGCTGTGCGCTCGCGTAGGCCACGGGTCCATCGGACGGTTTGGAAACCGACTTGCCGCTGGCGAGCTCCTGGTTGAGCTTACTGACCGTGCCACGCTGCTGCTCAATGCCGTTGAGCGTGTTGCGGTAAAACGTCTGTGAGGTGATACGCATGACGAATCTCTCTAAGGTCCTGGCCGCACTAGGTGGCGCTGAGCAGGGTCTGGAATAATTGGTTGACGGTGGAAATCGCCTTGGCCGACGCCTGATAGGCCTGAGAGAAACGCTGGATATCCCCGGCCTGCTGGTCAAGTGATACACCGGAGACCGCACTCTGGGCCTGCTGCGCACTCTGAACGCTGGCCTTCGCGTTGGCCTGGCTGTTCTGTGCTGCCTGTACTGACGTGCCGACCTGGGCCGTGACCTGCGACCAAGCATCGGTGAGACTCGCCCCCTGCACCGTAGCGGCACTCTGGAGCGCACCCAGCGCATCGGCGTTTTCGCCGCTTTGGGTGCCGCCGGGTGAGAGCGTGAAGCTGTCGCCGGCCGCGGGCGTGCCCTGGATATTCATCTGCCAGTATGGCGCCGGGCTCGCACCGGGATAGTTGATGTCAACTGCCCCGCCGCTACTTGGCGAAAATGTGCCGGTGGACACGGTCGTTCCGGTCGAGGGCTGCACAACCTTGTAGTTGCTGCTTGAAGTGAACTTGACCTGCAGGCTCTGGCCGAAATAGCTGGAGCCAACCATGGCTGCGCCCAACGGCAGGCTGGTGGTCGTGTGTCCCGCGGAAACCGTGCCATTGCCGGCGTTGTTGTTGTTGAGGGCGCCGGTCGCGCCGTAGGTACCGGCTTCACCGACATAAGGGGCCGCCGCGGCGATCGCCTTCGGATCCGCAGTTGTCATCTGGATATTGGCGGCGGCACCGTTCACCGGATCGATGGTGAAACTGTCACCCGACGTTGCACTGCCCGACACCGCGACCTGAATGCCGTCGAAGTTGAGCGCGCTGCCGGATCCGACATTCTGCGTCTTGCCGCTGACCTGGTTCGTGGCCTGCCAGTTGCTGCCGTTGTAGGTCAGCTGGAACGGACCGCCGTTGCTGGGCAGTTGCGTCGGATCATTGAGCGTAGCTGACAGGGTTTCACTGCCACTGTTGCTGCTCTGCGGCACAATCGAGGGCGTGGGCAGCGTCATCAGGGGGCTGCCCTGGTTGCCGTTGAGATTCAAACCCTGCGCCTGCTGGCCGTTGATCACGCTTGCCGTGATCGCGGCGAAACGATTGACTTGCTGCAGCTGTTGGCTGGCCTGTGTCTGCGCCTTGAGCACCCCGCCGATCTGGCCGGTCAAGGCGCCGCTGGGAATCGTGTGGCCGTCGCTCAGCTGAACGACCGGCGCCTGCCCCGGCAAGTCGATGAACTGCATTGCCTTGGCGCCGGAGCCGTTGAGCAGCACATGGCCGCGCACCCCGAGGCGTACCGTACCGTTGGCATGCCGGATCACATTCACCCCAACGAGCGCCGAAAGCTTCTGCAGCGCGGCCGATTGCTGATCCAGCAATGCATTCGTATTCTGTCCCGAGCGATTGCGAAGCGACTGGTTGATCTGCGCGAGGTTCTGCACGATCTGGTTGGCCTGCTGGGTCAGATTCGCGCCCTGCTGCGACAGGCTGGATATGCTGCCGCTGACACTTTGCGACAACGTGTTGAACGTGCCGGTCAACTGCTGACCGTCGGCGATCAAGGTCTGGCGTGTCGGGATGTCGGAGGGGTTGGAACCGACCGCCTTGGCATCGGAGAAGAACTGATTGAGGCTGCTGGAAATACCGCCGGATGAACTGAAGTTTGATTGCAGGTTGGTCAGCGCATTGACCAGTGAATCGGCCTGTCCCTGGCTGGCATTGGCCGCACGCAGCCGGGTATTGGCGAACTGGCTGACGCTGCGGTTGATGCCGGTGACGTTGACCCCGGTGCCGGCCGCCTGATCGACGCCTTCATAGCGCGTGGCCAGTGCAGCCGTGCGCTTTGCGTAGCCGGTGGTATTCGCATTGCTGACATTCTCGGATATGGCATTGAGCGCCGAGCGATAGGCTTCGAGACCGCTCAAATCCGTTCCTAATACGCCGCTGAGTCCTGCCATGATGTCCTACCTCGTAAAAACGGCCGCGACGAACACGCTGCCACCTACCCTCTATTCGTCACCGAACCCGAATTCTTAACCGCGGCCATAATCTGGCGCATACGCGGCGAGTTCGCCACCGCCTCGATTTTCGCGGCATAACGCGGGTCGGTCGCATAGCCGCTGTCCTGCAGGGCACGGGCGTAACCCGACACGGTGCCCTGGCCCACCGCCTGCGCATGCCCGCTCTTAAGTACGGAGACGAAATCCTGAAGCGCATGACGGGCCGAGGGATACTGCTGGAATTGCGAGCGCACCCGGCGCATGACGCCCTGCTGGAATTCGTGGGTGAACGCGCCGAATGAATCCCCGCCACCGTGGGCCTTGACGCCGAGCAGGTTGTGTCCAGTGGCGTGCCGGCCCCAGCCGGTCTCCAGCGCCGCCTGAGCTAGCAGTGCCTTGGCCGGCACGCCCAAGGCCTCGGCTGCTGACTTGATCTCATGCCATATCTTGTGGACCCATGACTGCGGATCGGATGATGACGCGTCACTGGCCGGTGTCGGCGCGCTGGACGAGATGGCCGGGCTGGCCGGGCTGGCCGCCGATGATCCCGCCTGAGCCGGGAGCGCGCCGGACACTTGCGCCGACTGAGCAGATGCGGCCTGTGGCCCCATCAACTGAGACAGGGTGGTTTGCGTCAATGCGCGATCGGCCCCGGCAAAATCCTGGCTCGCCACCTTGCGCCACATCATGCGCTGGTAGACTTGGCCGCCATAGCCCGTGGTCGACGGCCCCATCTTGACCGACGACATGGCCTGCGCGACCTCGTTCCACAGCATGCCTTCGAACTTCTCGACCACCTGTTGCATGCGCTGACGGCGGCTGGCCGACGCCCCCTTCCCGGCATCGGCCGCCGACAAACTCATACGGGATGACGCGATATCGGTCATCATTCTACCTTCACGTGGGCCTTGAGCGCGCCGGCATCCTTGAGCGCCTGCACGATGGCAATCAGATCCGATGACGTGGTGCCGATGGCATTGAGCGCACGCGCCACCGCCCCGAGCGTGGTGGCGTGCGGCAGCTTCACGACATGCGCGTTGCTCTGGCCGGCGGCCACATTGGCATTGGTCACACCCGCAGTTTGACCATTGCTAAATGGCCCGGGCTGCGAGACACCGTTCCGAGCCTGGACCCGCACGGTCAGGTTGCCGTGTGAGACCACGGCGGGGCCCAGCTGGACCCCTGCGCCCATGACGATGGTGCCGGACTGCGCGTCGATCACCACCTGCGGCGGGCGTTTGCCGGGATTGACCTGCAGTTGCATCAGTCGCGACATCTGCGCGACGCGGTCGGGGCCGAGATGACTGACCACCACCTCGCCGGGCGATGTGGCATGCGCCGTATTCGGCCCGAACGTCTTTTGGATCGCGCCGGCGATATGCGCCGCGGTGGTAAAATCCGGTCGATCGAGCAGCAGTTTGGTCTGGTCGTGCTGCTGAAAGGACGCGTGAATGGTTTTGGCAAGGATGGCGCCGCCGGGAATATGACCGACCGTCGGCGTATTGACCCGCGATGACGACCCGGCCGCACTGGCCTCATAGCCGCTAACCAGAACGGCACCCTGCGCCTGGGCGTAGACCGCCCCGTTACCCCCTTTGAGCGGGGTGGGCAGCAATACGCCGCCATTGATGGACTTGGCATTGCCCATCGCCGACACGGTGACATTCAGATGCTGTCCGCGGTGTTTGAATGCCGACAGCTGGGCGGTGACCATGACCGCGGCCACGTCCCTGGGCTGCATGTAGGAGTTGCCCTGCAGGCGGACCCCCATCTGACGCAACATGTTCTTGATCGACTGCTGAGTGTAGGGAACCTGGGTGGTCTGATCGCCGGTGCCAGGCAGGCCGACCACGAGGCCATAACCGACCAACTGGTTGTCGGGCGCCCCGGATAAGCTGACCAAGGCCTTGATCGTCTGAGCACCGGCCGGCGGGGCGACGGCAAAGACCATGAGCAGCGTGCCGACCCATCGAGGCAAAGTACGTTTCCGCATCGTATTCCGTCCGGGTTTGGAGTCCATCAGAACGGCCAGATCTTGTTCAGCACATTTTCCATCCATGGCACCCGCTGCGCCGTCTGCATCGCGCCGGTGCCCACGTACTGTACGTTCATGTTGGCGAGATTATTCGACGAGACGGTGTTGTTCGGGCCGATGTCCTGTTGACGCGCGTAACCCGTGATCTGGATCGTGCGCACCTCACCGTCGATGTTCACGTCCGTGCGCCCGCGCAGCGACAGCACTCCATTGGGCTCGACTTGCGTCACCACGGCCGTGACCTGCCCCTGGACCTGATTCGAGGCGCTGGTCTGGCCCTTGCCCTTGAACTGGTTGTTGCTGCTGGTGTTGAACGAGGGTTTGAACGGCGAGCCGTTCAGGGAACCCACCGTCAACGGCACGCCGAGGAACGCCGACACGCTGTCGTTCACCGAGGATTGACGCTGGAGTTGGGCGTTGTCGTTCGCGCTCGCCGTCGCATTCTGGGCGATGTTCACCGTCACCAGATCCCCAGACCGCCAGAACCGATGGTCCTGAAACAGGGACACGTGCGAGCGCGAGGAAAATACTAGCCCGCCCGTTGCTTTCGGCGAACTCTGCGGTTTCACCGGCATGGCCTGCGGCTTGAGATAGGCATGCTGAGCAGGCGGGTTGGTGGCACAGCCAGCCAGCGCGGCCAGCGCGGCCAGCGTCAGAACGGCTCGAACGAACGCGCTGGGCATTGGCGTTACGGCCCCATCTGAGCGAGGTAGTTCATTTCATTGTCGGCGCCGTGCGCCGCCTCGGTGCCCAGCTGATAAGCGCGCTGCGAACTGATCAGCTTGACCATCGAATCCACGATGTTGACGTTCGACTGCTCGACAAAGCCTTGTCGCACACTGCCGATGCCATTGGTCTGCGGCGGGCCGACCTGGGGCGGGCCGCTGGCGTTGGTCCGCATGAACAGGTTACTGCCCTGGGGCTGCAGGCCCTGCGGATTCACGAAGCTTGCCAGCTGCAATTGGCCGACCTGCTGGGCCTGACTTGAGCCCGGCAACGTCACCGATACGGTGCCGTCAGTGCCGACGGTGACCGACTTGGCATTGTTCGGAATGTTAATGCCGGGTAGTACGGTATAGCCGTCCTGGGTGACCAGTTGGCCGTTCTGATTGAGCTGCAACGAACCGTCGCGGCTATAGGCGGTCTGCCCGTTCGGCATCTGGACCTGGAAGAAGCCGCTGCCGTTGATTGCCATGTCCAGCGGATTCTTGGTCTGCTTGAGATTGCCCTGGGTCTGGATCTTCTTGACGCTGGCCACGCGCGTCCCGGTACCGAGATCGAGCCCCGACGGGTAGACCGTATTGTTGGTCGATTGGGCGCCGGGTTGCACTTGGTTTTGATAGAGCAACGACTCGAACTGTGCCTTCCCCCGCTTGTAGCCGGTAGTGTTGACGTTGGCGAGGTTGTTGGAAACTACGTCCATGTTGGTCTGCTGGGCCTGCAGCCCTGTCGCGACCGTCGAAAGTGCGCGGAACATAAGCGTCTATCCTTGACTGATAAGAGAATTGAGGCCGCTGGCCATCGACTCCGTGCTGTGCACCAGCTTGGTTTCCATCTGGAACGAGCGGGTATCGGAAATGAGCTGGGTCATGGCCTTGACCGCACTCACGTCCGAGCCCTCCAGGTAGCCCTGCTTAACTTGTGTACCCGTAGCTTGCTGGATCGGGGCAGCGTTCTTGGGCACTGCAAAGCGGCTGTCGCCGATGCGCTTGAGGTGGCCCTGCGGTTTCTGGGCAATAAACAGCTGATTGAACTGCTGCGCCTGCTGATTGCCCTGCCCCGCCGGCACACCGGAAATCGTGCCATCACTGCCGATCACCATATGCTGGAGTTTGGGCAGGCTGATCGGATTCTTGTTGGCGCCGAGAACCACGCTCCCGGCGCTGTCCCGCACCAAACCGTTCTGGCCGCGATGGAGCCGGCCGTCGCGCGACAGGGCCATCTGACCCGATGCGGTGCGGGTCAGCAGCCACCCCTTGCCATTGAGCGCCACATTCCATGGCGAACCGGTGCGATTGATCGCACCGGCCTGGCGCGAGTAGCCACTGTCCTGGGTCACGACATCGGACTGGCCGGCGTCCGGGGCGGGCCCCACCAAGGGCACGCTGCGCAGGTTGCCGACCTGGGCGCGAAAACCCGTGGTGTTGGCGTTGGCGAGATTGTTGCTCTGCAGAGCCTGCCGATAACTGGTGGCCTGCAGCCCGCTCATTGCGCTATAGAGCGTCGGGGAACTCAAAGCGAAGATCCTCCATAACAGTACCGATGCCAGGCTGCCGGAGTCGGGCCCGGGGCGACGGCTGGCGGCTGGTTCCTGGTCGCCGCCTCGGATCGCTTGCAGTCCTGAATCACGACAGCATTAGCCACTAGATTTGCAGCAGACGCTGCGTGTCCTGCTTGTCCGTGCTGATGCTCTTGGTGTTCGCCTGATAGGCCTGCTGGTCGGTGATCAGGCTCACGAGCTTGCTCGACAGGTCCACATTGGACTGCTCGAGCACACCGGACTGCACCTTGCCGGCATTGCCGACACCGGGCGCATTGATATTGGCCGGCCCCGAGGTGGTCGTCGCCAGGAAGGCGTTATTGGACGCCGGGTTCAGCCCCTGCTGGTTGACGAAGTTCGCCACGGCCACCGTGCCGACGGTTTTCGTCTGCCCGTTGGAATACTGGGTCTGAACCTGCCCCTGGTTGTTGATCTTCACGCCCTGGTAAGTCCCGGGCGGAAAGCCGTCATTGGTCGTGCTGTTGACCGCAAACTTCTGAGCGGCGAGTGACGTCCCTTGAAAGTTGAAGTTGATGTTCGAGCTGCCGGCCCCGTTACCCCAGTTGACCGTGAGCGGCGCCGGCGTCGAGCCACCCGTCAGCTGCCCGCTGGAGCTGAACGTCAGACCGCTCCCGAGCTGTGACGCTGATCCGACCGTGCTGCCGTTGGCGTTGACCGGCTGGGCATAGACCTGCCACTTTGCCGGCGTGGTGGCCGTGGCCGTCCCGCCTTGCTTGCGGAAGTACAAATTGACGTTGTTCGCGTTGCCGAGCGAATCGTAGGCCGTGACCGAGGTGGTGGCATTATAGGTGTTCGGGTTCGAAGCCGAGAACGATGAGCCCGACGGGATCGCGCTGTCACCCTGGTTGAGGTTCAGGCTGAGTTTGACCTGGGACGTCGGCGTGGCGGCCTGCGAGGCCCGGCTGACCGTCAAGGGACCGGCCTGACCGCTGGTGTTCGTGCCCTGGAAACCCAGAACCGAATCACCGGAGGCATTGACGATCTGGTTGGTGCTCGGATTGAGCTGAAAGTTACCGTCGCGGGTGTACTGCTGCGTGCCGTGGTGATTGGTCACGAAGTAGCCATTGCCCTGAATGGCCAGATCCAGCGGATTGCTGGTCGTCTGGGTATTGCCCTGCTGGAAGCTGCGTTCGATGTTACCCGTGCTGACCCCGAGGCCCGCGCTGTTCGGCGTAGACGGATAGATGTCGGCGAAACGCTGGGTCCCGGACTTGAAGCCGGTGGTATTGGCATTCGCCAGATCGTTACTGGTGACGTTGAGGCCGGCCTGCGCAGCCTTGATGCCGGAGACGGCGGTATTCAGACTCATCGATGATTCCTCCTTAAAGGATCTGCTGCACGTTGCTCAGGGCGAGCGAATTGGGGCTGCCGGCCAGACTCAGTGAGACGGCGCCGCCGGACGACTGGACACCCGTCACGGTGTACAGCGAGGCTGGCGTGGCGGTCACGGAGCCACCGCCGCTGTTGCTCGCCGCCACCGAGAACTGGTAGGCCTGATTCGGCGAGCCGTTGGCCCACTGAAAGGTGTGGGTGCCAGCCCCCAGGGCGCCGAGGCTGACCTGGCCGACCGTCTTTCCGCTGGCATCCGCGACGTTGACCGCGACATTCTTCGCCGCACTGTTGAGCTTGAATGCGCCCGTGGCGTGACCACTGGCATTGGTCACCAGCGCATCGCCGCTGGTGGTCACCTGCTTGCCGACCAGCGCCGAGGCCTTGGATAGCGCACTCGCGGTCTGGGTCGAGGCCATGCCCTGGGCGGTATTGTTCAGGGTGTTGACCCCGGTGGCGGTCGAGAATGCCGCCATCTCCCCGGCCAATTGTTGCTCCTTAACCGGCTGGGTCGGGTCCTGGTGCTGCAGCTGGGTGGTCAGCAGCTTGAGAAACGACTGCTCGTTGATCTGATTGAATGCCGAAGACGAGGTGCTGGATGATGAGCCGTTGCCAGTCGTCGACTGGGTCGCCGGGGCGATCCCGGTCGTGGCATTCATCGGGGCATTGAGTACGCTCATGGAACGCTCCTGAGGTTACAAGTCACGAATAATGGCCTGATCGATCTGCTCGCCCTGATGGAGCATCGACAAATTGGCCTTATAGCTCTGCGTGGCATCAATCATGTCGCTCATCTGGCGCACTAGCGAGACGTTGGACCCGACCACATAGCCCTGCTTGTTCGCCGCCGGATTACCCGGGTCATAGGTTTTCTTGAGCGGAGCCTGACTCTGAACCACACCTGTGACGTGGACCCCGGCGGCGCCGCTGGCCTCGGGCTGGTCCGCGGCGAATACCGGCAGGCGGGCCCGAAAGGGCGTGCCGTTGGCCGAGGTGGTCGAATCGGCGTTGGCCATATTGCCCGCGATCAGGTTCAGGCGCTGACGCTGGGCCAAGAGTGCACTGCCGGAAATATCGTAGATGCCGGACATGGTCACCTTCCTTTCTGAAACACACACGGGGTGGCGATCCCGCTATCCATTACTGCTGCCCTTGTTGGGGCGCAGCGCCGTAATCATCGATTGCGTACTGCCGTTGAGGAACGTCAGGGACTCACGCATCCGGGTGGCATTGGCCGCCGCTACCAGACTTTCGTGATCCGCCGACACGTCGTTGCCGTCCAGCCCAGTCGGCAGGCCACGCTCATACTGCGCGGCTGGCGGGCTATCGTGCTGCAACCGTGCGGCCAGCGCTTTTTTGAAATCGACGCCCCGCGCCTTGTAGCCCGGTGTATCCGCGTTGGCGATGTTCGAGGCGGTGAGGCGCTGCACCCGAGCACTGGCCTGCAGGGCGGCACCGAAGTAGTTGATCGAGTCGAGTGTCGGCATGGCAGACCGAATGCGAGGTTTGATGAGTAATAGTGTTATGGTCATAATAGACACGTCACGCCATGGTCTGCAAACATGGCATCCAATTCGAGGCGGGAGGGACCCTCATGAGTTATGCCGTTGCGCCGATCCAGGCGCTGCATCAGGCCGGACTTTCGTTGACGTCGCAGAACAAAGCGAGCCAGCCAAGCTTTGCCCAAAGCCTGAATCAGGCGCTCGAAAATGTCAGTCAGGCGCAGCACACTTCCGACGTCAGTAACCGGGCCGTCGTCAGCGGCGCCCCAGGTGCCAGCTTGGAGAAGGCCATGGAAGCCTCCGCCCACGCGCGGGTTGACTGGAACGCCACCGTTGCCGTGCGTAACCACATCGTCAACGCCTATAGCACCATCATGAACATGCCGGTCTAAGGGGGTCCGCGTGGCCGGGTTCGACTGGAAGGCGTTTGTAGCCGCTCAACGCGCGCGGGTGGCCGAATGGCCGAGATGGGTTTGGATGGTCGTCGCAGGCAGTGTGGCCGCAGCGCTCCTCCTAGTGGTCATCCTCGGACGCGGGCCGAGCTACTCACCGCTTTACGATGGCCTGTCGGCGAGCGAAGGCGGCCAGGTCATCGACAAGCTGCAAAAGCTCGGCATTCCCTACAAGCTGAACTCCAGCGGCAGCATCATCAGTGTGCCCGCCCCCGACCTGGCCCGTGCGCGACTCAAGCTTGGCCAGATGGGGGTACCGGAAAGTCAGGGCAGTCAGGCCTATCAGAAACTGACGAAAGGGTCGATGACCACGAGCGCAACCGCCGAGAACGCGCTGTCACGTCGCGCGATCGAAAACCGACTCAGCCAGGCGATCGAGGGGATCAATGGCGTCAGCAACGCCCGGGTCACGCTCGCCCTGCCTAAATCCACACCCTTTCTCAAGAACCAGCCGCATCCCAAGGCGTCTGTCTGGATTCGCGTGGGTGCAGGCGGACTCTCAACCAATCAGGCGCAGGCGATTGGTCAGATGGTGGCCAACTCCGTCCCGGGCCTCGATGCCAAGCGGGTCACCGTCACCGACCAGAACGGCAATGTATTGGCGCCCGTGTCGCACTCCGGGCTCGGCGAGGCCCAGCAACAGATCCAGTTCACATCGCAGGTCGAGCACCGCACCGAGCGTCATATTGAGGCATTGATCCAGCCGTTGCTCGGCACGCAGAACATGCGGGTGTCGGCCGCGGCCTCGATTGACTTCACGCAAGCGACATCGCGCGCTGAACAGTACGGTCCGAAATCCAAGGTAGGGCAACTCAAGCACGAGACCCATAACCAGGTGGGCGACGGCAACAGCCAGCAGGGGGTGCCGGGCGCCCTCTCCAATCAGCCACCGGGCAAAGCCGCCGCGCCGCTCAAGACATCGCAGCAGAACGGTGGCCAGGGCAACGGCCAAGGCAATGGAAACGGAAACGGCAGCAACCAAGGCCAAGGCAGTAGTCAGGCTGGCAGCCAGACAAGCCAGCAGAAGACCGCCCCTCATTCCAGCAGCAACAAGTGGGATGTTCATTATCAAGTCGATCATTCGACAACGGTCTCGCACGCTCCGCCTTGGCACCTCAAGGGGTTGTCTGTATCGGTCGTCCTCAATCAACACGCCATGGGGTCGAACAAGCAGCTGGCGGCGCAGATCAAGCAGATCGTCCAGAGCGCGATTGCTGCACCCAACCTCAAGGTCAACGTGGCCGAAGTGCCGTTCGGGATTGAGAACGCACCCACGCCAGCCACCACCTCGTGGCGTGCCTATGTGAGCAGTTCGGCCCTGATGAAATCGCTCATGGCCCTGCTTGCGGCGTTGCTGATCCTGTTCGGTCTGGCCAAGCCATTGGCGCGCTGGATTCGTGAATCGCTGCCCACGCCGCCGCGACCTGCCTGGACCCAACGACGGACGCGGTCCGGCGTTGATGATGGCGACGGAGAAGTTGTGAGCCCGCAGGTCGATCATCAGCGCCAAGTCGAAAGTGCGCAGGAGCTGGCGCGGACTCGACCGGAGGAAACGGCCGAGTTGCTGCGTCGCTGGATACGGGGCGAAGACAGCAACGGCGAGAACAATAGCGGCGAGGAAGTCAATGACGGGGCTTGAGAAAGCAGCTGTACTCTTGCTGAGTCTCGGCGAGACCACCGCGGCCCAGGTCATGCAGCACATGGATGAGGCCACGCTCAACGGGATCTCGAGCACCATGACCCGCATGCGGCGGCTGGATACGAAGCAGAGCCAGCAAGTGCTGAGAGAATTCACGCGGGGCATGCAGGACAGCACCGGCCGCAATGTTGACAGCTTCCACTATGTCCGCGATGTCCTGGACAGCGCGCTGGGGGAAAGAGAAGCCGCGCGCGTGATGGAATACATCATGCGGGGCGACTCCATGGCCATGACCATGGACATCATGAAGGAAACGACTCCGGCGATGCTTGCCGAGCAGCTGCGCAACGAGCGCCCTCAGGCCATCGCGCTCGTGCTGGCCCATCTGGACCCGGCAGCCGGCGCGGACCTACTGTCGCACCTCGCCCCGGATGTGGCGCAGAACGTGCTCTATCGCTATGCCAAGCTCGATACCATCCAACCGCACATCCTGCGGGATCTCGCCACGATGCTGGGCGAACAACTCTCCGGCGAGCTCGGGGTGCGAGAGTTGTCCGACATCGGCGGTCCCCGCAAGGCGGCAGACCTGTTGAACAACGTCGAAGGCACAACCTCTGAGCGAATGCTCAGCGAGTTTGCGGATAGCGAGCTGGCCGATAGCATTCGCGAGAACATGTTCACGTTCAGCGACCTGGTCACGCTCGATTCGCGCAGCCTCCAGGCGCTGATCCGCGAAATTCCGCACGAAGACCTGGTGCCCGCGCTCAAGGGTGCCGCGCCGGAAGTGGTGGACAAGCTGCTGGAAAACGTCTCCACGCGGGCCGCCGAAGCGCTTCGTGAGGATCTCGACAGTGGCCCGCCCGTGCGTCGCGCCACAGCCGAGGAAGCCAAGAAATCGATTCTTCGCGTCGCCCGGCGTCTGGATGCCGAGGGCACAATTACTATTTCCAGCGACGAGGACCTGCTGTGACAGATCAATCGATCAATACCGCGCTAACCGGAACGCAGCCGGCCGCCGGCCCTGCCGGCACCAACGCTCGGGGCGCGTCGTCCGATGCGAACAGCTGGAATGACGCGATGCAGCAGGCGCAAGCGCGACATAGCGCCCACGCGGCGCCCGACCGCGCGTCGGCCCGGCGGGACAAGTCGTTAGGCCAGGATGCGGTTGGCGCGCGCAGTCCGTCGCCAGCCCCATCGGGCGGACAGGCCACGCCTGCGCACGGTCAAACACAGAACAGGTCATCGTCGCGGGATGCGCAACAAGCTGACGAAAAAGCCCAAGGCCATAAAACAAGCCATGCTCATGGGGGCGGCCATACCTTAGCCCAAGGCCAGGCAAAGTCGGCTGACCGGCACCAGAAGTCGACACCCGCGAATACGGATGCGGCGGCTGCGGTAGTCGTTACGTCGGCGCCAACCCCGCCTGCGGCCAAGTCCTCCATCGCGGATAACGGAACGGCGCACGGCGATACACGCCAGCCACAGGCATCGCATGAGGCCACGGCCGCTGCGGCTGGCGCGCAGGCCCACCAATCGAGCCACACTTCCGGGCATACGAAGCCTCGATCGCCCCAATCGAAGCCAACCCTCGCCGCTGACAGGAAGGCCACCCAGCCGGTCGGTGACGGGACGAAGTTGAAGCGCTCGACGGGGTCGGGCGCCTCGGGTCAAAACGCGGATCGGTCAGCGGTCGCAGCTCCGCCTTCAACCCGGGCGGCGGGCCAACGGATCACGCCCGGTGGGCCTTACATGGCTCATCGGCAAGCCCATCGATCCAGCAAGACCACGCGTCGTACAGCGTCGCCCTCCCCCGTCACGCCCCCGAACAAATCCGGCCGCAGCGGGCCGACCCCAACATCACAAGTCGACCGGACGCTTGCAGCTCGTACGACTGACAAATTTGGCGACAGTCGGCCACACACCGACATGTCCGCCGCCCGAACAGGGCGCAAAGGCGGGAAGGCGTCGGCAAAGTCGAACCCGAATCTCGGCCAAGCCATGAATCACACGATGGCCGCGGCGGACCTCAATCCTTCGTCGGGGATCGCAAACGCGGGGACAAGCGCGTCCGGCGCCAACGGCGCCGCTTCGACTGCGCTGACGCCGCAGTCCGTCGCGCAACTCAATGCACAGATCCATTCGCTGCACCAGGCCGGAGGCGGTTCGACTCAGATCAATCTGCACCCGGCTTCATTGGGCGCGATCCAGATCCAGGTCCAGATGCAGGGCACGCATCAGGCCCAAGTCACGTTCAATGCTGCTCAGACCGCCGCTGCCCAGGCGATTCAGGCCAGTCTGCCGCAACTGGCCAGCGCGATGCAGCAGCACGGTATTCAACTATCGCAGCCGCAAGTCAACACCGGCAGTGATGCAGGCTCTGGACAGACGCCAAACAGCGGGCAACAGCCCGGCCAGAACCCGGCCGGTCAGCAATCTCAAGGGCAGCCGTCACAGGGCCAACAGCAGCATTCACAGCCACGGCAGCCGATGACCGCCCTGGCCGCAGGCGAGGTCGGTCGCCGATCGGCACCGGATCAGACGACCCAACCATCACGACCGGGGGTCCGCGCCTATGCCTGACCATCAGCCACCCCGTAGCCACATCGAAACGGTTGACCTGGTCGCGCCCACGCGCGTCGTGCGCGGTCGCCTGCCCGCCATTGAGGCAATCCAGGATCGTCTGTCGCGCCAACTCCGCGCCGATATGTTTAGAGAACTCCGCTACGGGGTTCAAATTGAGGACGCCAGCACGAATTTCGACGCCCACGATGAGGTGATGCGCACCATGCCGGGCCCGGCCTACGTGGGCATCGTGAGCATGCCGCCGCTACGCGGGTTTTCAGTGATCGCTATCGAAGGCAGCCTGATCGGCGCGGTGGTTGACCGAATGTGCGGTGCGTCCGAACCTGATCCGCAGCCGCATCGACCGGAGTTTTCGCAGCTTGAGATGCGGATAGCGCAGCGGGTTCTTGATGTGGTCCGCAAGTCCGTACAATACGCATGGCAAGGCGTGGCCGATCTATCGATCGATATCGTGCGCACCGAAGTCAATACATCCTTCATTGCAATCGCCGATGGCGACGAGCCCCTGATCACGATGCGGATGACCGCGGCGATGGCGACCGGCAAGGGCCAGATCCTGATCGGTACGCCCTACCCGTCCATCGATCCGATTCGCGACCGGCTGGCGACCACCGCCGCCATGACCGAGACCCCGGAGAATGATAAGCGCCACTGGGAACAGCAGATGCGCCAGGCCGCCAGCGGCGCCCCGGTCACCATTCACGCCGATCTCGCCCACAGCACAATCAGCTCCGCCGAGCTTGCACATCTGAGGCCGGGCCAGATTCTGCCGATACGGATACCGCCGACCACACGGGTCTATAGCGGCACGAACTTGTTGTTCGAAGCCGAATACGGCACTCACAGCGACAACCACGCCCTGCGCGTGAGCCGATTTAACACGCTGCATTTCGACGCGGAGGAACACCAACGCCATGACCGAAAAGGACAAACCCAGCACGCCGGAGAACCCGGAGCCGATGGACAGCAACAAGACGGAAGCCACGCCGGGACAGGACAACATGAGTGATTCGGAGGTTAAACCGGTTACTTTGGGTGATCTGAATGACGAGTCGCGCGCGAGCGGTTCTCGGATGCCCTCGTCGCTGCTCGATCCGATCCGGGTGGATCTGACCGTCGAGCTCGGCCGGACCCGGATGACCTTCAGGGAATTGCAGATGCTGACCCAGGGCACGATCGTCGAGCTGGACCACCTGGTCGGGGACCCACTCGAGATTCGCGCCAACGGCCACTTGGTGGCGCGTGGCGAAGTGGTCGCAATCAAGCAGGAGCACTACGGCGTGCGGATCACCGAGGTCGTCCAGCCCGGTCAGGCGGCCGAGGCCGGCGAGGCGTGAACACCTGGACTCAGGTGGCCAACGGCGCGTGGGTGGCCCTCGGCTGGCTGGCCGGGCCGCCGCTGGCCCTTGCCTTCGGCCTTGGCCTGGTGTTCGCCATCACGCAAGCCGTGACCTCGATTCAGGAAAGCTCGCTGAGTTTCGCGCCGAAGCTGATCGGCCTGATCGCCCTGCTCGCCCTGGCGGGCAGCAGCATTTTCGAGGCAGTCACGCGTTACGCCACCACCCTGTATAGCTCGATCCCGGTGCTGATCGCCCATGGCTGATACCGCCGCAACGCCAACATTGCGTCGCCGACAGCTACCGGCGGCGTTGCTCGTGGGCCCCCTGGCGATCCTGCTGGTGATCGCCATGATCGTGGTGCCGCTGCCCGCCTTCATGCTGTCGTTCCTGTTCGCGCTCAATATCGCGGCGGGCCTGCTGATTCTGGCGACGAGTCTATACATTCTCGCGCCGACGGACCTGACGGCTTTCCCGTCTCTGCTGCTGGTCACCACGCTAGCGCGGCTCGCACTGAACGTGGCCACCTCGCGCGTAATCCTGCTGCACGGCTACCAAGGGCCGACCGCCGCTGGCGCCGTAATCGAGTCATTCGGCGAGTTTGTGGTCGGCGGCAACTACGTCGTCGGCTTCATCATCTTCATCATCCTGATTGTGATCAATTTCGTGGTGGTCACGAAGGGCGCCGGCCGCGTCGCCGAGGTGAGTGCGCGGTTCGTGCTCGACTCCCTGCCCGGCAAGCAGATGGCCATCGATGCCGATCTGAATGCCGGCATGCTCGATCCGAAGCAGGCCGAGAAGCGACGCGACCAGGTGCGCAAGGAAGCCGATTTCTTCGGCGCGATGGACGGGGCGTCCAAATTCATTCGCGGGGACGTGATCGCGGCCATGATCATTCTCGCGATCAATCTCATCGGTGGCCTGGCCGTCGGCATGCTCCAGCACGGCCTGCCCCTGTCCGCGGCGGCGCGGACCTACACGCTGCTCACCATCGGAGACGGCCTCGCAGCCCAGATCCCGTCCCTGACCATCTCCATCGCCGCCGGTCTGGTCGTCACCCGGGTGGCCTCCGGGCAGGACGTCGGCGCCCAGGTTGCGGCCCAGATCGGCCGATTCCCGCAAGCGCTTGCGGCAGCCGCCGGCCTGATGACCATTCTTGGCCTCGTGCCCGGCATGGCCCACTGGCCTTTCCTCGTTCTAGCGCTGGCGCTCGGGGCGTCGGCCTGGCTGACCTACCGTCGCCGGGCAGCCGAGGGCCAGACCTCCGATGATTCGGGCGACGAGAGCGCCGACGCGGCCGGAGCGCAAGCCAGCGCCGAGACGCAACAGCCGTTGTCCAACCGGGATGTGAGCGGTGTTGACCCCCTGGGTCTGGAAATCGGATTCGCGCTGGTGCCACTGATCGAACACTCGGGTCAGCGTTTTCTGGATCGAATGCGCACGGTCCGCGAGCGCTACGGCCAACAGATGGGCTTCATTGTGCCGCCCGTCTATATCCGCGATAGCGACCAGCTTTCGCCGAACGAGTACCGGTTCACGATTCGCGGGGCATCGGTCGGCAATGCCGAACTCATGCCGGAAATGTGGCTGGCGATCACCGGCCCGTCTGTGAGCGAGCCGCTGACGGTCGGGCGCGAGACGGTCGAACCGGCGTACGGAAGCCAGGCCTATTGGATCGATCACGACGACATTGATACGGCCGAGGCTTACGGCTATACCGTCGTCGATCCGCAGAGCGCAATGGCGACCCACCTGGATCAGGTGCTGAAACGATACGGCCATGAGTTGCTGGGCCGACCCCAGGTCGAGGCCCTGATGAATGGGCTCGCGGACAACGCGCCCCGGCTCGCTGAAGAAATTCAGCGTCACCTCAGCACCGGAACGATTCGCCAGGTGTTGCAGGACTTGCTAGCCGAGCGGCTTCCCATCCGCGATCTGGAAACAATCTGTGAGACGGCGCTGGAAGCCGCCGTGGCCGGAGAGCGCAATCCGGCCACAATCAGCGAACAAGCACGCGTTCAAATGGGGCGGTTCATCGTCGACTGGCTTAGCCAAGGGGCCAACACGCTCCAGGTTGCAGTGCTCGATCCGGACCTCGAGGAACTGATCGGGCGGGGGATTGCCACCGCCCGGGATAACGGCATGCCGGATGCACTTGAGCCGAATGCGGCCCATGAACTCCGCGCAGCAGCACAACAGGCGCTTGATCGGTTCCAGGACGCCGGGCTACCGCCGATTCTGGCCGTACAGTCGGTGATGCGTCGCCCGGTTGCGCGCACGGCCTCTCCATTGTCGGTCATCGCCCTCGAGGAAATCCCGCAGGACAAACCTGTCCAGGTCTTGTTCAGAGTGCCGGACAGGTCGGACGATGAATAACGCGAACGCGTGCCCCAGTCAGCCGCAGCCCCCCACGACCGAAGAGGCGGTGCGGAACTATGCGTTGTGGATAAAGCGCACCGCGCTTTATATGCGCAGTACCATGCCGTGGGCGGATCTGGAAGAATTGATCCAATGGGGAACCGTCGGGCTTCTGGAGGCACTGGAACGGTTCGACCCCAGCCGGGGCAAGCCATTCGAGGCCTTCGCGAATCGCCGTATACGGGGCGCGATGATCGACAGTCTGCGCCGCGAAGGCCGGGAGGCGAGCCGCGTTGCCACGCCCCATGCCGCCGAGCAGACGATCGGGCGATCCGCAGCATTCGATGATCCGGCCGATCGGGTCATCGCGGAAAGCGAGCGCACCCAACTGACGGAATACATTGCGCAATTACCACAGCGACAGCAGACCATCCTTCACCTGTTCTATATCGAAGAACACAACAACCGGGAAATCGCGCAAGCCTTGGAAGTCAGCGAAGCCTACATATCGAAAACGCGCCGCCAGGCGATTGAGCGCATCGCCGAATTGATGCGGAATGACAACCCCAACGCCGGAGGACAATCGTGAAACTATCGTCGCTTGTTGCCGTGGTGGGCGCTATCGCTGTGGTGCTGTACACCAACTTCAGCGAAGGCGACCCGCTGGGGGCACTGATCAATACCGAGGCGGCAGTGATCGTGCTCGGGGGCTCGTTCATGGCCATTCTTGGCCAGTTCCATCTCAAGGGCGTGATCCATGGACTCAAAGGCCTGAAATGGCTAGTAAAACCCCCGACCCATGATCCCGCCAGCTTGGTCGACCAGTTCGTCGACTGGTCACGAATAGTCCGGAAACAGGGGCTGCTCAGTCTCGAGGACAGTCTTGAGGAGATCGATGACTCATTTCTGCATGACGGCCTGCAGATGGTCGTGGACGGCCTGGAGGTTGACACGGTCCGACAGCTGATGAATACCCGTATCGAGACCGATGAGATCGAGGCCAATGAGCCGGCGGAGATCTGGGATGCCGTAGGCGGTTATGCCCCGACTCTGGGGGTTCTCGGCGCCGTCATGGGCCTGATCCACGTCATGCTCCATCTGCACGGGGCCGGCAACGCGATCGGCCAGGGGATCGCGGCGGCCTTCGTGGCAACCCTCTACGGCGTGGGTGCGGCCAACCTCATCTTTATCCCCATCGGCAAACGGCTCGAGCGTTTCGTCGAGGAACAGGCGCGGTACCGGGAGATGGTCGTCGCCGGGCTTACGCTGCTCGCCGAGGGCACGAATTCCACGACCCTGCGCTCGCAACTCGGGGGCTATATCGACGCGCGCACTCAGAAGGCGGCAGACAAGAAAAAAGCCAAACAAGAGGATGAAGATGGCGAGGCGGCGTAAGGCCAAGAAGCAGGACGACGAACGATGGATGGTCAGTTATGCCGATCTGCTGACGCTGATGCTCGCCTTTTTCATCGTCTTGTACAGCCAGTCGATCAACGACGTGTCGCGGCTCAAGGAGATCGAGGCGGGCATGATTTCCGCGTTTCACGGTACGCCTCATGTGATCAAGCAACAGACACCGGGCAACAGCGGCATCCTCAAACATCACCGGTCGCCGATTCCGGTCCCCGATCCGGCGCCGCCGAGTTCTCTGTTGAGAGAGCAGCATGTCCGGTTGCGGATGAAAAAAATCAGCCAGGCTGAAAAGCAACTGCGCAACGTACTGGCGCCGATGATTGCCAACCATGAAGTGAACCTGTCGCGCCAACCCTTAAGCCTGCGGATTCGGCTGGATGCCAAGATTCTCTATCCGAGCGGTCAAGCGAAGCTGACATCCCGAGCCAAGACGCTACTTACAACGATCAGTGGCGTGTTGCAGAATCTGCCGCCCGATTTTCCGATTGTGATCCAGGGCTATACCAACAAGAAGCCAATACATACCGCGGCGTTCCCGTCCAACTGGGAATTGTCGACCATGCGTGCCGTGAGCGTAGTGCATCTGTTCCGCAAAAACGGAATGCCCGGCCAGCAACTGTCGGCCCAGGGGTTTTCTAAGTTTCATCCGGTGGATACGTCCGATACGCCCAAGGCCCTGCGCGTGAACCGTCGCGTGGCCATCCTGATCCAGGCGCCGCAAGTCGGCGAGGCGGAACCTCACCTCAGCGTGAAGCAGGCCATGCAGGTGGTGCCGGGTGGCCGCCAGAAAGCAGAGCCGCAAGCGAACGGCGGCCGCGAGGCCCCGACCTCGAATAGTGGGCCCGCCGACACAACAGCGGCGAGCGACAAGGCAGCACACAACGGCGCACCGAAAAACGGTTGACACGGGAAAAGACCATGGCAGAAGACGACGAGAAGGCCCGAGCCGATGACAAGAGCAAGGGCAAGGGCAAGAGCAAGAGCAAGAACAGCGCGGCCTACCGTCCGATGCGCACGACCCTCACCGCGCTCGGCGTCGGCGCGGGCTGGGCCGCGCTGCACATGCCATCAATTCATGGCCTGAGCCCGTCGCTCGTGACCTGGTTGATCAATGCCCTGATTGCCGCCCTGGCCGCCAAGGCGGCGCTGGAACTGCTGAGTGCGGCCGTCGGGTGGTGTGTGCGCTCAGTCGTGGGTCTGTTCTAGGGGCGCGTGACATGGCGGATCGTAATATCAAGCCGGTTGAGCGCGTCGCCCGGAATGTGCCCCTGAAAATCGGCGGGGACCGCCGCCCGTCGGTCAACCTGGACTCGTCGGAGCATGAGGTCACCGAGCACACCCCGGACCCGGCGCCGAGCGATCGCATGGCCCGGCAACGCCCCACGCCAGATCCGCACACCTATGCCCCGGTGGAGCCGCGGATAGCGACTGAACACCGGCCTGCAGAGGCACCGGCGGCTGACCCAAGCGCCGAGGCGATCGAGGCCGGTCGCCGCGAAGGTCACGAGCAAGGCCGTACCGTAGGCTATGCGGCGGGTTACGAGGAAGGTCTTGCGGCGGGACGCGCCGACGGCCGTGCCGAACGCGAGGCCGAGCAGGCGCAACTGCGCGCTATCCTGGAGGCACTTCACCATCCACTCGACACGCTGCGTGCTGAAATCGCGGATAGCATCAGCGAGGGTGCGCTGCGCCTGGCGCAGCGGCTCGTCGGAGAGGCCCTGACGATCGACCCGACACTGATGCGTGACACTCTGAACAATATCCTGGGTGAAGCCGCCGCCCACAACGGCCCGGGCGCCCGGTTGCAGCTCCGGGTCGCGCCCGACGACCGCGAGGTGACCGAGCGCCTGATCAACAACCGGCGTGCAAGCGATTTGCCGGTGGACCTCATCAACGATGACAAGCTGGCGCACGGCGACGTCCAGGCAACACTCGTACACGACAACGGCGACCCGGCCAATCAGGTCGAATGGGACGCCCGGCTGGAGACTCGATGGCAGACGATCAAACAGGCCCTGTCGAACCCGCAATCCTAGACGCGTATCGCCAGGGGTTGCGCGCGGATGCAGCAGAACGCTTCAATGCGGTGTCCGGTGTCCGCACGATTGCCCGGCTCGGCCGCGTCATCCGCGCCAGCGGCGAGATTGTCTCGGTCTCGGGCCTACCGGCGCCGACCGGCGCGCGGTGTCTCATCGAAGGCGCGGACGGCAGTTGGCTACCCGCCGAGGTGGTTGGCTTTGATGCCGAGGCACTCAAGCTCATGCCGGAGAACGGGACCCAGGGCATTACTCGGGGTGCCCGGGTTCGTCAGGAAGAAGCCACCAAGCGGCCGGTTGTCGGCTGGGGTTTGCTCGGCCGGATCATCGACGGCGAAGGCGAGCCGCTTGATGGTGGACCACCGCCCGACGATACCGATCACTGGCCGCTGCGGGGCCAGCCGATCAATCCCATGGATCGCGAGCCGATCGAGGACGTCTTTGATTGCGGTGTGCGCATCGTCAATGCCATGACCACACTCGGGACCGGCATGCGTATGGGGCTGTTCGCCGGCAGTGGCGTCGGCAAGTCGACGCTGCTCGGCATGATGGCCCGTCATTGCTCCGCCGACATCGTGGTCGTGGCCATGATCGGTGAGCGCGGGCGAGAAGTCCGGGAATTCATCGACAAAACGCTCGGTGCGGATGCTCTCGGTCGGGCCGTGGTGGTGGCCGCCCCCGCGGATTGCTCGGCGTTGTCACGTATTCACGCGGCCCACCGGGCGAGCGCGATCGCCGAGTTCTTCCGCGCGCAGGGCCAACACGTGCTGCTGCTGATGGATTCACTAACGCGACTGGCCATGGCCGGCCGCGAAGTGGGCCTGGCGATCGGCGAGCCGCAGGCCATGCGCGGCTACCCACCTTCAACATTTTCCCTGATCGCTTCCTATCTCGAGCGTGCCGGTCAGGGCCGTCGAGGCGAAGGCTCGATCACCGGCATCTACACCGTGCTCGTCGAAGGCGATGATCACGTTGCCGACCCGGTCGCCGACACCGCCCGCGCCACACTCGACGGCCATATCGTGCTCAACCGGAGTATCGCCGAGTCCGGCCTGTATCCGCCGATTGATATCGAGGCCTCGCTGTCGCGGGTGATGAATGACGTCGCCAGTCCCGAACATCGGCAGGCGGCCCAGCGCGTGCGTTCCCTATGGTCGCGACTGCAGGCCAAGCGCGACCTGATTGATATCGGAGCTTACCAACCGGGCGCCGACCCATTACTTGACGAGGCGATGGACAAACGCACCGCCATGGAACATCTGCTGATCCAGAATCTGACCGAAGGCTGCGACCTGGCCGCGAGCGTGGCCGCCCTGCGGGCGATCATCGAGGCGCCCGGCCAAGCCCACACCGCGTCGATGGAGACGTAATGAAACCCGACCGACTAGCGCTGATGACCCGACTGGCCCGCCTGCGCGACGAAGAAGCCGGACGGACGGTGCAGCAATGGCGCGCGGCGCTCGATACCTCGCAACGGCAGGCCGACATGTTACGGCAGTACCGGCGCAATCTGAGCGCCGCGCAACTGACCGGGCGACAAGCCGAGGGGCGCACGCTCCATACCTTTGCCGAGTTTGCGGCCGTCGCGGAGCGAGCCCATCGCCAAGCTTACGAAACGGTCAAGAACACGCAGCAGCAATACGAGCAGGCCTTGCAGGACTGGTACGATAAACGCCGAAAAACACAGGTGCTCACGGACAAGCAGGCACGCGAAGAAAAACAGCGTCAGCGCGAGCAGCGCGACCGCGAAGATCGGGCCAGCCAAGAGGCCGACGCCGCTAACCGGCGTTGAAATCACTCAATCCGGATCTCAATCTCGCGCTGTCGACAGCGGATCTCGATAATGGCCGAGGGGTCCAGCACGGTGCCCGCCGTGAAGACCTGGTTTGAGTCCGCCGGGGAAAAGGGATGCAGCACCAGCGGCAGTGACCCCAGGCCGAGTTGGGTCAGCACGTCCCGCACCCGGTGCGGATGGCGCAACATCGCGTCGTCGTCCGCATCGCCGCTGATCTCGCGCCATGCGTCGCGCAACCGCGCCTTGAGCGCGGCGTCGGCATAACGCACATTGAGATATTCCATCTCGAGCGCGCTGTCGGCGGTCATGTGAGTCACGATCCCGCCCGGAACCCGACATACGACGCGAAACACCGCCTGCGGCGTATCGGCGCGCGACAGCAGCGCCTTGATTCCCTCGCGGGTGGCATTGAGCCCATAAAGCCCCGACCAGCAGCCCGGCACGGCGGGGCGCCCGAAGTGTTCGAGGACCGAGCGCGGATGGATCCCCTCATCGGCCGTGCGCGGAAAAATGCCACTAATCAAAAGATCCGCCATCGATCCGGGTCACTCTTCGAGAAAATCGAGGCGGGCGTCATCCCGGCCATGCCATTCCGCAAGCGCGGCCTGGAGCCATTCATCCACCACCTGCTTGGCCTGCTGCTCGGTTTCCGCCTGATCCAGTCGGCGCTCAAGCATCAGGAGAATGCGATCGATCACGGCCGAGGCATGATCCTGTTGTTCAAGCCGCTGACTCGACGCCCAGGACGGATGACAGCCCAGTGCCATGCCGAAGACACGCCGAGAAACTCGGGGATCGAGCGAATGAACACGCTCGAAGACCGTCATCAATCGCGGATATTCCGGCAATGCGGCCTGCTCCGGCCACTGCTCAATCAGGCGCAGCAGCACGCCGAACGACGGATTATGCAGCGGCGTGCTCTCGTGCTCCTTGACGATTTTGCCGAAGCGCCAAGGCGTAATCCCTAACAACCAGCAGGCATCCAGCCGCTTCAGGCCATGGGCCTCGATATAGTCGAGAACGTCGGCGCCGGTTGTGGCTTGGTACAAGACCCGTCTCCTTTTCTGAAATTGTGCAATGGTTGGGGTGCTTAAGTGGTGCTGGAATACCGGAGCCCACCAGAAACGCGCCGGCGGCACCTGAACCTCGGGCCATCGATCCGTGATCAGCCCGGCGGGGGTTCCTCGCGCTCGGCGGCCGCCCGGCGCGCGTGCGGATCCATGCGTTGATCCACGTCCAGATCCGCCTCCGACGGGAGTGACGGGGCCTCGCCCTGGCCGTTGGCCCACCGCTCCAGCTGATACACATAGGACAGCACTTCGGCGCAGGCCTTGTACAAGGACGTCGGGATCGGCTCGCCCGGCACGCCGTGGTAATACAGCGCGCGGGCCAAGGGCGGCGCGCTTACGATCGGAATTCCGTGACGACGAGCCATGTCCCGAATGCGCTCGGCCAGCCGACCGACCCCGGTGGCAATCACAACCGGGGCGTGATCGCGGTGCTGGTTGTAACGAAACGCGACGGCATATTGCGACGGGTTGACCACCACCGCCGACGCTTCCGGCACCTGCTCCATCATGCGCGCGCGCGCCGCCCGCTCTTGCGCCTGCTTCTGGCGACTGCGGACTTCGGGGCTGACGTTGGTGTCCTTCTGCTCGTCGCGTACCTCCTTGTCCGTCATCCGCAGTTCGCGACTGTGGAAAAACGCTTGTAGCGGCGTATCAATGGCAACGATGAACACGGTCGCCAGCACACAGAAGCCGATTACCCAGATGATGGCGTGCAGCCCAAGCCCCCAGTTCGGCGCCGCGGTATTCGGCAGCGCCACAATACGGGACTTCCAGAGGACAAACGCCGCCAGCCCCGCTCCGCCAACGAGCAGGAACTTGAGAATCGATTTCAGTGTGTCCGTAATCCGCTTGGCCGAAAAAATCTTCTTGAAGCCTTTCGCGGGATTGAGCTTGTTGAAATCCGGCGTGATCGCCTGGGCGCTGGCACTCCAGCCGCCCGGCACGAAGCCGCTGGCCGCGCCGAGCAGGGACAGGATCAACAGAAACAGCGACAGAACCCCGAAACTGTACAGCGCAAAATGCAGCGCCTGCGCGATCGACACGGTGCCGGCGTGAGCCAGCTCGCCCGGCACTTTGCGCACAACCCACTTTACCAGCGCACTGCCGGGCAGCAGTGCAAAAAGGAAAAACGCGAGCATGAGCACCAGCTTGATCGCGTCCGGTGCCCGGGCCACCTGCCCTTTGTCCCGCGCCTGACTGCGTTTGCGCTCGGTGGCCTCGTGTTTTTTTTCTTCAGTGCTGTCGTCGCCGCCTTCAGCCATACCGTCTCTATCCGGTCCCCACGAGGGTCACGATGACCCCGGTAGCGTGTTGATACGCATCCAGAAAAACGTGCTGAATATCCTGCATGGTCGACAGAAGCAACCACATCCCCATGAGGAACAGCAACGGAAAGCCAATGGAGAAGACGTTCAACGACGGTGCCAGCCCGGTAATCACGCCCAGTGCAGCGTTGACCGCCAGCCCGGCGATCACCACGGGCAGCGCCAACCATAACCCGTCGACGAACATGCGGGTACCGACCTCGGCCATCGCATGCCAGCCACCGATGGGGATACTTCCGGATGGATCGGTCTGAAATGAGTGATACAGCGCCGAGATCACCCATTCCGGGCCATTCGCGGCGAGATAGGCCATCAGGCCCGCCCAGAGCATGATCTCCGACAACACGGGCATGGATGTCCCGGTCGATGGCGCGGACAGCCGCGCGAAGCCCAGAGCCATCGACAATCCCATCATTTCGCCTGATACCGTGATCGCGCTCACTGCGACCCACATGACAAAGCCGAGCGCGGCCCCATACAGCACGTTCATGCCGGACTGCGCCATGACCTGCCATGGGTTGGCCGGCAGCGGCGGCAGGTTCGGTACGGCCGCGGCCACCACCAGCGCGAGCGCTGCCCCCACCAAGACACGAATCCGCGCCGGCGTGTATCGGCTTCCGATCACGGGCGCGGTCAGCACGAGACCGCTGCATCGGCAAAATGGCCAGACGAAATGGCCCAACCAGCCCATGATCTGTCCTTCCGTTATGACCATGGCCGATTGATCAGTTGGCCCATGTGCCCGATCAGAGCGCGGGCCAGTGCGGCGTCGCGCGTGAGCATCCAGTAACCGAGGAGGAACCCGACCAGCAGCGCCGCCGCCAGGCGCGGGGCCAGGCTGAATGTCGAGTCGTTGAGCTGGGTCATCGACTGGAATATGCCGACCAGCAAGCCACCCACGAGTGCCGTGGCGACCACAGGCAACGTAATCCACAGCGTCAATACCAGCATGTGCCGCAGCAGAATCTCGTATAACGGCATCAGCGGTTTGCACCTAATAGAGACATGGCCATAATATACACTACCGCGGAAAAAGACTGCTTTTACAGCCCCACACGGGACCGGTATGCGAAAAACCGTCATCATCGCCGCTTCGATCGTCTTGCTGGCCATTCTCGGCGGCAGCGGGGCCTATTATTATTTCGTCATGGATAGCGCGCCGAGCCACGTGGCGAAGGCGCCCAAACCCCAGCCCAAGTTCGTCGCACTCAAACCCATCGTGGTGAATCTGCAGGCATCGAACGAATCGTCCGGCAACAGCTACGGCTCCGCCAGCTATCTTCAGGTGGGGTTCAAGCTCGCGACCACGAACGACAAGGCGGTCCAAGCGTTTAAAGACATGCAGCCGGCGATTCGGGGCAATGTTCTGGATCTGCTACTCGAGCAGCCCGCGTCGGTGATTACCAGCGATGCGGCACGCAAGAAGATGAAAGCAGCGGTGTTGAAGACCGTCAACCAGACCATCGCCGACCAGCTGGACAGCGCGAAGAAAGAACCCGGTTTTTCGAAAGTCTATATCACCCGCTTCGTGACCCAGACGGAATAGCGGTCATGGCAGGCGGCGGCGCATCCATGACATCCACCCTGGCCGGACTGGCCGGCTTCGTGGTGCTTTTTGTCTGCGGGGCGCTTCTGTTGCGCTGGCTGCAGAAGCGCCTGGGCGGCCCCATGGGCAGCGGCAGCCGGGACATCCGTATTCTGCGGCGCGTGCCGATCGGATGGCAGTGCATGTTGGTCGTGGTAGACATCGCTGGCCGGCAATACGCCCTCACAACGTCGCGCCACGGCGGGGTGACGGTCATCGACGAGTTGGCGGAACCGCTGGCCGAACAGCCGCCGGCTGGTGACTTCACGGCCCGGCTCAAGACCGCGATACAGAAGCGACGAGAGCGTTCTTCGTGAGCCGGACGAGTCGATGGCTGCGTGCCGGACTCGCCGTGCTGCTCTTCGCGACGCCGTGGGCCGCCGCCTGGGCGGACCCCTCCCTGAATCTGATGAACGCCCAAGCCACCGGCCAAGGCACGCAGTATTCGCTTAACGTCCAGACCCTGCTCATCATCACCGCCCTGGCGTTCCTGCCAGCGATCGTGCTGCTGATGAGTTCGTTTCTGCGCATCGTGGTCGTGCTGGCCATCCTGCGCCAGGCCCTGGGGCTGTCTCAGACCCCGCCCAATCTGGTGCTGGTGGGGCTAGCACTGGCATTGACGATGTTCGTGATGCGGCCGGTGATCAACAACATCAACGACAACGCCCTGCAGCCCTATCTCAACGGCAACCTCGGTTTCAAGGCCGCGATCGCGAAGGGCGAGAAGCCATTGCGCCAGTTCATGACCGCTCAGACCCGCAAGCGCGAAATGCAGCTGTTCGTCACGCTGGACGGCGGGCATTACGCCAATCTCAAACAGATCCCGTTCACAGTGCTGGTCCCGGCCTACGCGACCTCGGAACTGCAGACCGCCTTTCAGATCGGCTTCCTGATCTGGCTGCCCTTCGTCCTGATCGACCTGGCCGTCTCGGCGGTCCTGATGTCGCTGGGCATGATCATGCTCTCGCCCATGCTGATCTCGTCGCCGTTGAAGCTGTTGTTGTTCGTGATGATTGACGGCTGGTCGCTCGTGCTGGGCTCGCTGGCGCGCAGCATCGTGCACTAGCGCGACCGTGCCGGCTGAAAAAAAATTGGCCACGCGAGGTTAAACTTTCGCGTGCGGAAACGAATGGAAGGGTGCTTCATCCATAACTGAAGGATTCGAAACCCATGTCTGCAATCGGCTCTATTCTCAGCAATGACGGCGCGCTCAAGGCGCTGAATTCGCTGCGCACCTCGAGTAACCAGACCAACAATCTGGAAACGCAACTGTCCAGCGGCAAGAAGATCAACTCGCCGGCCGACAACCCCGCGGGCTACATCACCGCCCAGGGCTTCACCTCCCAGCTCAACGGCATCAACCAGGCCACCTCGAACGCCAACCAGGGCGTGTCCCTGCTGCAGACCGCGCAGGGCGCGATCAACCAGCAGACCAGCATCGTGCAGAAGCTGAACTCGATCGCCGTCCAGGCCTCGAACGGCACACAGACTCCGGCGGAAGCCCAGTCGCTGCAGAACGTGGTCGGCCAGCTGAACTCGCAGGTCAACACCATCGCCAACCAGACGCAGTTCAACAACATCAATCTGTTGAACGGCAACTTCAGCGGCGTGGACTTCCAGGTCGGCGCCAACAACGGCCAGACCATCAGCCTGTCGATCGGCAACACCCAGGCGAGCAACCTCGGCATGTATGCCTCGCAGGGGTCGAGCGGCGGCGCTGTTTACTCGTCCAGTGGTGCCGCGAAAAGCGTGGTCACGAATGGTGCCGGCGCGTTCACGGCCGGCAGCTTCGCTATCAACGGCTCGAATGGCACGGGCTCCGTCAATGTGTCCGGTTCGTCCGAATCGGCTTTTTCGATCGCCAACTCGATCAACCAGAAGACCGACACGACGAACGTGCAGGCCCAAGCCACGACCGTAGCCACGTTTAGCACCTCGGGGTCGAATTTCAACTTCACGCTAGGCAATGGCAATTCAGGCAGCGCCACCAATACGGTGAACATTACCGCCACCAGCCAGGCGGGCCTGATCAGTGCTATCAACGACCATTCGGCGGCCACTGGCATCACGGCCAAGAATGTGAACGGCAATGTGCAGCTGACTCAGAGTCAGGGCAAGAACATCTCGTTCACGAACATTACCTCCGGCTCGCTGACGAGCACCGCCGGCAGCGGCACCGTCGTCAGCTCCGGCAATTCCACCACGGTCCAGGGCAAGGTCCAGCTGCAGAGCGACAAGGCCTTCAACCTCGGTTCCAACGCCACGAACATCGGCCTGGGCTCGAGCACCAGTCTGCACCAGCTGAGCAACATTGACGTGTCGACCACCAGCGGTGCGCAATCGGCCATCAACGTCATCAAGTACGCCCTGCAGGGGCTGGGCGCAGAAGGCGGCAAGCTGGGCGCGGTCCAGCAGCGGCTGACCGCCAACATCAATAACCTCAACACCACCAGCCAGAACCTGAACAGCGCCAAGAGCGTGGTGCAGGACGCCAATATCCCGCAGGTGTCCCAGCAGCTCACGCAGCAGCAGGTGCTGCAGCAGGCCGGCATTTCGGCTCTGAAGAATTCCTCGACGCTGCAGCAGCAGTATCAGCGAATTCTGCCGTAGCCATAGGCTAGCTACTCCATCCAATGGGCAGTGATTGGCCGCACCCTCGGGTGCGGCTTTTTTATGGCGCGGAGGTTAAACTTTCGCGCCCAGCGACGAATAGAAGAGTAACTTTCCAGCTTGCCGGGCCACCCATGTCGACCAGCGCGCTTTCAACCCTCAGTCAGCAGCAGATCTCCAGCCTGGAGCAGTCCAGGCAGACGCAGCTACAGCAGCCGATCCAGAACTGGAAGAGCCAAATCCAGACGGATCAGACCCAGTTGTCGGCGTGGGGCAAGATCTCCGGCGCGCTCTCCAGCCTGAACACCGCGGTCAGCAGCATCAAGAATCCGTCCAGCTTCAACGACCGTGGCGCGACCTCCAGCGCGAAAAACGTGGCCACCGCGACCGTCACCAAGTCGGCCTCGCCCGGTCAATATGACCTGACCAACGTCAAGCAGGCCCAGACCCAGGAGCTGTATTCGAGCACCTACGCCAGCGGCTCGGCCTCGATCGGCAGCGGTTCGGGCTCGTTGACCTTCAGTTTCGCCGGCGGCAGCAGTGAAACCGTCAGCGTGAGCGCCGGCAACAACACGCTCAACGGCATCGCCCAGGCCATCAACCAGAAGACCGGCGGCCAGGTCAGCGCCAGCATTGTCGGCGGCAGCACCGGCCAGCGCCTGGTGCTCACCGGCAATGCCACCGGCTCGCAGCAGTCGTTCACGATATCCGGCACCGGCGCCCTGTCCGGGCTGAGCTATGGCAGCAGCACTAGCACGATGACCCAGGCGCGGGCGGCGCGGAATGCGACGCTGAACGTCAACGGCGTGCCGGTCACCAGCCAATCGAACACGCTTACGGGGGCGATCCCAAACGGCACTGTGACCGTGGCCGGATCGGGGTCGACGTCCATCGGGGTCAGCGTCGACCCCTCGAAGCTGTCCAGCGGTGTTGCGTCTGTAATCAAGAAACTCAACAGCGCCGTATCTGCGATTAGCAAGGCCACTGCCTTTCAGAAAGGCAGTGGGTCGTCGAGTTCCAAGGCCGGGCCGCTTCTGGGTGACTACAGCGCCACAAGCCTGAGCTCGAAGCTCGTCAATGCGGTATCCGGTCTCTCCAACGGCACTCTATCCGGACGTGACATAGGCATCACCACAAACAAGGATGGCACGATCAGCTTCGACAGCACTCAGTTCGCGTCGGCGTTCCAATCCAACCCGAGCGCCGTCAACGACCTGGTCAGCCAGCTTCACGACCAGATGAGCTCGATCACGCAAGGCGCGATCGGGGCCACCGGCCAAGGCGGCTTCATCGCCGCCCAACAGAAATCCATCAATCAGAGCATCTCCAATCTCAACTCGGAAATCAGTCAGCAGAACCAGTTCGTGAATCAGGAGATGCAGATCTACACGCAGCAGTTCGGCACCATGCAAAGCAAGCAGAACAGCCTGCAGGTCCAAAACAGCTACTTGAGCCTACTTAACGGAAGCGGAAGTTCCAATGGCGGATAATCTCAACATCGCAGATAATTATCGCCGCAGCAATATTGCCGGGCTGACAACCCAGGAAGTGTTCTTGCGCGGGCTGCACGGCGTGGTCGTACATATCCGCCGCGCCACCCTGGTCGCCGACGATGTTGAGAAGAAGCCGATCAAGCTCCAGCATCTGGCTAACGCGGACCGTTTGCTGACCTTCATGGTCGGCATGGCGGATGACCGAACCGATCTCGGATCGACCCTGATCGAATGCTATACTGAGATTCAGAACCGCGTCGCGCTGGCGATCCAGTCAACGACTGACGAAGCCGCGCGGGCTATTGACGGCGCGCTGCAGGAAGCCATGGCGCTGGAAAGCGATATTCGGACGACACTGGAAGGGGTGGAACATGGTCAACCCGCTTAATACACGCAATCCGCATGTGGATGCACCCGCGAGTTCGTCCGTGCCCGCAAGCAAGACAACGACGCCGCACTCGAAGTCTAGCGATGGGCAGAGCGCGCAGGCGGTGCCCGCGGACCGGGTCAGCGTCAGCGGGCGCGGCCACGTGGCCGGACGTCTGACGCGAAGCGCGCACGACTCCAACGGCGTCGATCCGGCCCGCGTTCAGGCGATCCGACAACAATTAGCCCAGGGCGGGATCAACACGTCGCCCCGGGACATCGCGGCTGCCATGCTCCAGGCGCACGCGACCGGTCAATAGTCGAACCACGGGTCGCAATGATTGCTTCGTCCCACCACGATGAATTCGGCATCAAATGCCGCAAGTGGATACCGCTGGCCTGGCGCCCCCGGCGGGAGGCCGCAATCACGCCGGAATACAAGAGTGCCCTGAACGAGTCGAACGCCGCCCGCCTCCAGACGTTGGTCGATCGGGAAACACGCGAGAGACCATCGGCCGAAATCGGCGGCATCGAGTCGCTGCTTATCGAGGTCCTACACTGTGTCAAGCAATTGCCGCCGTCCCGTTCGGTTGTGCTGGACGGGCGCGGCCTCGAGTGGATCGAGCCTCCCGGAAAAAGCGAGGCCAGTACGGGCGATCAAGGCGTGATTCGAATGGCACTGAATGCCGAGATTCCCTACGAGGTCGAGTTTCTCGCCGAGATCACCGCGATCACCGACGATGCGCGCGGCAATCGTATCGCCGCTAGGTTCATCGAGCAGTCCGATCGGGTTCGGGACCTGTACGAACAGCTGGTGTTCATGGCCTATCGTCGCAGTCAACGAACGGCCGCCAGCCCCGAAGAACCGGAGTAGAGGATGGTGCGAATATCTGACACGTTGCGCCGCGCGCGTAGCCGGGTGAGCCGCTTGCAAGACGCCATCGCCGTGGTCGCAGCACACAGCACGGCTGCAGACCCGGAGCTGTTAGCGCAGTCGGCCCGTGATCTTGACGCCGTGGCCCGTCAATCCGAGCGCGACCTCGGTCAGGTGCAACGTCTGATCCGGCATCTCGGCGTGTCGACGATGGCCGAGGCCGCCACCGTTCTCTGTCGCGCCGGGCGAAAACAGGAAGCACGTCAAATGCTGGCGCTGAGCCAGGAAACGGAAGGGGTAGCGGTAGCACAGATTGATGTGGGGCTATTCCTGCAGGAGTGCCTCGACAATCTGAGCGGCTTCGCCGGTGCGACCGTCCGCCAATCCGAAGGTGGGCGGCTGATCGGCAGCGCCTGACGTGCGGCCAAAGACTGCCGTCAACGTCAAGCAAACGTGGGCGGCGGCGCGACCTCCGGCCCGCGTTGATTCGCAAACGATTCGCACGACATTGACGGCCCTGTGCCTGAACCTTCTTCTCGCAGCCTGCGCCAGCGCGCCGCCCAACGGCGGGCACGGATCCTTTCCGCCGAAGGTCAAGCACGCGTACTGCATTCATGGACACGGGTGCTATCACGTGTTCAAGACGGGGCAAGGCTACGAGGCTACAGGCCAAGCCTCCTGGTACGGTCGGCACTCGGCGGGCAATCGCACTGCCAGCGGCGAACGCTTCAACCCGCACGCGATGCGTATCGCCAGCAAGCGTCTACCCTTCGGGACCTGGGTGCGTATCACCAATAAGCAAAACGGGCGACAAGCCCTTGCGATGGTCGATGACCGCGGCCCGTATTATCCCGGTCGGATCATAGACGGCACCCCCGCTGTCGCCCAGCGACTCGGCTACTTCCGCCATGGAACCGCGCCTATTGCTGTTCGTTCGATTTCAGAGACCAATCTGTCGGCGGCGCGACGTCATGCAGCAGCCGTCGATCAGCGAATGGCCAGACGAGAAGCAGAGCATCACCATGGCCACCTCGTCGCCGAAGCCGGTAAATTCGCCGTCACCGGCGCATTCGACGTGACCCGGAGTGGCTTACTGCTCGGCGCCAAAACCTCATGGGATGTGATCGATCTATCCGGTCACATGGCGCTCGGGATTCTCCATATCGCGTTCTGAACTCGTCACCGGACGAATCGCGAAAGTTCATAAATACTGGTTAGTAGAACATTCGGACATCGCGATGTTCATATATACGCCGAAAATAATACGTAACCTGATTGAACGACTGATGCTTTTTCCGTATATTCCGAGCACCTCAAGAGCGATAACCTTTTATATGGAGTCGCTGACTTAAGCCCATGTGAGTCACAGGCTAGAGGTGAAAAACGAACAAAATGGAATTCACGGAGAAGTGGCAGAAAAAGCTGAGATCAGCGAGGCTGAGGCTAAAAACACAGTCGAAGCGGCATTGGATACAGTTACCGACCCCGGCTTTGGCGTGTTTTCGACGCGCGAGACTTCCGCCCGCGCCGGACGCAACCCGGCCACCGGCGAGTCCATCAATTGCGGCGCGCGGCTCGGCCGGGCTGAAGGCGGGAACCCTGCTGAAGTATGCGCTGAACACGTAACGGCGAGACGTGTAGATTAGTTGCAGGATCCGGCCTGCCAATCATAGAGGCCGGATTCTTGCTCAAGGCATGGCACGCCTTGGTCAACCCGGTGGTGAAAATATGGTCGAATACGCGCAACCTCTTTTCTCTGAGGAACATCGGGTCAAAGGCCCTACGCGCCGGCGCGTCCTCAAAACACTTACCCGCGTCTGGGAGCATCTGCGGATCAGTGATCCGGACGGCGCAAACACGCGGCGCGTCACGGTGATAGAGCCGCCGAACGATAACGATTGTCGCATTGAGGTCCATGAATCGAGGCCGGCCGTCGAGCAACAGGCACGTTTCAATACGGGTGATCGTGTCCGCGTGGCTAGTACTGATGACGGTATCCGTATCGGCAGCTGGGGGCGCATCGAGAATATGGCGACCCATCCGGATTACCTGTCATACACGCTCATACTCGAAGGCGATACCTATCGGCAGGAACGACGCAATGCATTTCGGGTGCCCATCGAAAATGACGACGATGTGCATGCCGAAATCGTGTTGCCGCCGAGCGACGAACCCATCGAATGCCAGGTTCATGATCTGAGCATGACGGGCGCTTGGCTCGAATTGTCGGACGAAGCGGATACTCTGGCCAATGTCGAACCCGGGACCGATACGCCATGTGTAGTCGCACTCACACTGCCGACCAGTCGCGAGATCGCGCGCTCGGATGCGCGAGCGGTTTGGACCAAGTGGTCCGAAGACGACGGGCTCTATGTCGGGGTCACATGGGACCAACCCCAGCCTGAGTTCAGTCGCGATCTGCGGCGTTTCGTCATGCACAAGGAGCGTGCATTGAGCAAGCGCAGATCGCGGGCCTGAGCAACCGCGTCTCGGCTGGACGGCGTGCTCAGCCTTCTGTTCCTGCAGTACCATCGACGCGGTGCCCGGCACAAAAATAGATGATTTTTCGGATTAATAGCGCGAGTATGCGACCGCATGCTCGCCGCGGCCATTGGCCGCGAAGCCGGATTAATAAGACGATTTTGGGCTGCAACGTGGCATGGCGTGAACGCGTGAAAGGGCAACGCGCCCTACGCCCCTCGGTCGTCGTCCCGATCAGAAGCGTCCTTGCGCCGCGCACGCCAGCGCGCCATCGATTCGCGGCGCCGCGCGGCCGCAGACGGCGCAAACAGCCCGGAAACCCCGCGCCCGACCGTTCGATTCAGCCCGCGCAGCCGCCGGTAGATGCCCTCGCCCGCGGGCCAGCCCAGCCGGCCGGCGAGCGAGCGATGCACGCCTTCCACACCGCGCGCACCGGTCTCGACCGCGCGCTCCACCTCACGCTGACGCCGCCGGAAACGCCCGCGAGCGGCTTCGAGTGCCAGCGCCTCCGCCTGCAATCCGCGCAGACGCCGCAGGCCGGACTCGGCCCGATCAAGACGCCGCTCGACCTGCCCGCTGCGCCAGGCCAGGGCCGACAGCACAACCGCAAGCCCGAGCAGTAGAACAAGGACGAGGGCAATCATGGCCGTTCAGGCGCCGCTCGGATGAAACACGTGGACCTCGGCGGCCACCGCACGCTCGTCGAGGACCTGTTTCACCTGGGCGGCGGCCTCGTCGTAGACACGCCGCCGGATCAGACGCGGCGCGACACCGGCGAGCGCGCCCGCCCAGCGCGAGCGTTCGCGCGCCAGGGCCATCGGCGCGGTCAGCTCGATCACGATGCGGCTGCCGCCGATCTCGGCCATGAGGCTCTCGAATTCGCGATCCTCGATCTCCAGATCGCGGCCCAGCCGCGCGATGTCGGCCTCAAGTGCCGCCACCCGTTGCCGGACCCGCCCGAGCCGCATGGCCATGAAACCCACAACGCCCAACGCGGCGAGCACCAGGGCGAAAAGCCAGAACATGTTCTTCACCCGACCTTGTCAATGCACGCTGTCAGTGTGCGTCGCGCCCCGCAAAGTCGCAACATCGGGGCCGCGCCGGTTGCGCCCGCCCACCCCGCTGTCGTATCAAACCGCGACAGGGCCTAAACTCGATCGCAGAGTCTGTTGAGGAATCACGCATGGCCGACCCCGACCCCGCACACCCCCTGTCCGGGCGCCGTATCGGCGTTCCCGAATCGCGCCAGCTCGATCTGTTCGCCGACATGCTCGAGCGCCGCGGCGCGACGGTCACGCGCTGTCCGCTGGTCGATATCCGCGACGCCCCCGACCCGGCGCCGATCCGGGCCTGGATCGACGACGTGATCGAGCACGGACTGGACGACATGATCTGGCTGACCGGCGAGGGCGTCCGCCGGCTGCGCGCGTTTGCCGCTGACGATCGGCCGGAGCGCCGCCAGCGCTTCTGGCAGGCGCTGGCCGCGGCGCGCACCATCACCCGCGGGCCCAAGCCGGTGCGCGAACTCAAGGCTGATGGCATCGCCGCGGATCTGCCGGCCACCGCGCCCACCACGGCCGGGGTGATCGATGCATTGTCCGGTCAGGATCTCGCCGGCCACCGCGTCGGTGTGCAACGCTACGGTACCGACCCGAACACCCCGCTGATGGAGGCGCTGGCCGCGCACGGCGCGATCGCCTTGCCCGTGGCCCCTTATGTCTATGCCGACCAGGCCGACAACGCCGCGGTGGCAGCATTCATCGCGGCCATCGCCGCCGACCAGCTCGATGCCGTGGCTTTCACCAGCTCGCCGCAGGTCCGGCGCCTGTTCAAGGTGGCCAAGCGCGGCCTGCGGGAGACCGAACTGGCCGCGGCACTCGCGCGCTGCGGCGTCGCCGCGGTCGGCCCGCTGGTCGCCGAGACGCTGACCGCGCATGGCGTCACGGTTGACCTGATGCCCGAATCCAACTATTTCATGAAACCGCTGGTACGCCGGCTCGAAGCCTATTTCGCCCAGCGCGCACCGACCGCGTAGTTACGACCCAGGAGTATCCATGGCGCGTCCCGTATCCGCCCTGTCATTGGCCACAGCGCTGACCGCGCTCGCGGTCCTGCCCTTCGCCGCCGGCGTGTATTACGCCTTCGCCCATGCCGGCGGGCAGGCGGCACCGGCACTGCACTGGCTGCTGGCGTATCTCGCGACCATCGTGTCGTTCACCGGCGGCGTGCAATGGGGCCGCATGCTGGCCGCCAAACAGGCACCGCCACAGGACATGGTGCTGGCGGTGGTACCGGCGCTGATCGCCTGGCCGGCCCTGCTGATCAGCGAACCGTGGCCGTTCTTCATGCTGCTGGCCGCGCTCGTCATCGCCTGGCTGGCCGATGAAAACGGCGCGCGCCAGGGCTGGCAGGGGCGCGGCTTTTTGCAGCTTCGCCGTCTCATCACGCTGATCGTGGCCGTCTGCATGGTGGCGATCGGCTGGCGCGTGCTGCGTGGCTGACGCCCGGCCGCTCGCGCTTGCCATCGAGGATATCGATGGCGACGACGGCGGCAGGTTTCGCATCCTGCGCGTGGATGCCGCCGCCGAACGCCACGGCGCGCCCGTGGTCCTGGTCCACGGCATGTTCACCGATCGCCGCTTCTGGCTATCGGCGCGCGAGATCGGTCTGGCTGCCTATCTCGCCCGGGCCGGCCATCCGGTCACGATCGTCCAGCGGCGCGGGCTATCCGACTCGCCGCGCTGTACCCGGCGTTGCGGGCTGGTCGAGCATCTGGCCCACGATCTGCCGGTGGTCGCGCGCCGCATCGCCCGCAGCCACGACCAGCCGGCGTTCTGGATCGGGCATTCCTTCGGCGGCGTGCTGGCCGCCCGGGCGCTCGCTACCGGGCTGCCGGCCGAGACCGTCGGCGGCCTGGTGCTGCTCGCCAGCCAATACCACATCGGCAAACGCATGCTCGACCGGCCGGGCAATCTGGCGACGAAGACCATCGCGCGCATACTCGGCCATCTGCCGGCGCGCGCCGCCGGCCTCGGCCCGGTGGACGAACCCGCCGCTGCCGTGTTCGATGCCTGCGACTGGGTCGAGCGCCGGCATGCCGCCGGGTTCGACGCCGAACTCGCGCGCATTCACGTCCCGGTACTGGCCATGAGCGGCGCGGCGGACCGGGTCGATCCGAGCGCCGGCTGCCGGCGCTTCATCGAACCGATGGCGAGCGCCGACAAAATGTTTCAAGTCGCCGGCCGCACGCACGGCTTCGAGCTCGATTACGATCACCCGGGCATCGTCGTGGCCAAAGCGGCCCGGCGCGAGATCTGGCCCCGGATCGCGGCCTGGCTCGCCGAACACGAGCCAACCGAGTTTCCGGGATGATAAAAGCCGGCGCCGCAGGGCGACACGCCGGCTTCTCGGGTCTGCTGACTCAAGCGCCGATCAGGCTCTGCCCGCAGACCCGCAGCACTTTACCCGACACGCCACCAGCGCCGGGGGTGCACAGGAAGGTGATGGCTTCGGCCACGTCACCGGGCGTGCCGCCCTGGCCGAGCGAGGCGAGCCGGCGGCCGGCCTCGCGCACGCCGAACGGCATCTCGGCGGTCATGCGGGTTTCGATGAAGCCGGGGGCGACCGCGTTGACGGTCACCCCGCGCTCGCGCTGGGCATCGGCCCGGCGCTCGACGAAGCCGATCAGGCCGGCCTTGGTCGCGCCATAGTTGGTCTGGCCGCGATTGCCGGCGATGCCGCCGATCGAGCACAGGCACACGACGCGGCCGTGTTCGTTGATGATCTGTTCGTCCATGAGTACCGCGTCGACCGCGAGAATGGCCTGCAGGTTGATCGCCAGCACCATGTCCCAGTAGTGCTCGGGCATGTTGGCCAGCGTCTTGTCGCGGGTCACGCCGGCGTTATGGATGACGATGTCCACGCCGTCGAACTTGTCCTTGAAGAAATCGGCGATCTGGCGTGGCGCGTTGTCGTCGGTGATGTCGAGAGCCAGCGCGGTGCCGCCGAACTCGGCCACCGTTTGCTCCAGCGTGTCCTTGTCCTGCGGAATATCCAGACACACCACATGCGCGCCTTCGGCGGCCAGCCGGGCCGCCGTGGCCGCACCGATGCCGCGCGCCCCGCCGGTGACCAGCGCCGTCTTGCCGGCCAGCGCCTGGGTTTGCGGCGGCTCGGCGGGGACGATGCCGCCGGCACTGACGGTCAGGGCCTGACCATCCACGAAGGCGCTATGGTCCGACAGAAAGAACCGCAGCGGTGTCGCGATGCGCGGTTCGGCGCCGGGTTCCACGTACAACAGGTTCACCGTAGAGCCGAACTTGCCGATTTCCTTGGCGAACGAGCGCGTGAAGCCTTCAACCGCGCGCGCCGCGGCGGCGGCCGCGACGGTCCCCATCGACTCGGGACGGCTGGTGAGTACCACCACGCGCGCGTTTTGGGTGAGCTTGCGGGCGACCGGATGAAAGAATGCGTACAACGCCTTCAGATCGGCGGTGCCGCTCATGTTCGTGGCATCGAACACCAGCGCGTCGTACACGTCTTGCTCACCGGGCTGCGGCTTGTCGCTGGTATCGACGCGTGCGCCGCTATCGGCGAGCACGGCACTCACCGTCTCGCGGGCGCTCGCGCCGGGCGCGGCACCGAACAGCACGCGCTGGCCGTCGAGGAATCGCGCCTGATATGCGCCCTCGGCGCGCGCCAGCTGCACTGGCGTCGGAATACCCAGCGCCGCCATGAACTTGCGCAGTGTCGGTTTCGAGGCTGCGTTGACCAGATAGTCGCTCATCGAGAAATCGTCCTGTGGTTCTGATCGCGCCGGCCGGGCCGCGATCGATCGGGGCCGTTCCGTCGGTCGAATATAGTACGCACGCCGCGCGTCGCCCAACGCGCGGCATGTCGTCAGGCGTGGCTGTCAGGAGTATTCGGCCTCGATCTTGTCGACCTCGGCGACGTACGCCGCCATCGCATCCTCGCGGCTCATGCCTTCATTGTCTTTCCAGGCCTGCCACTTGTAGCGTGCGCCCGGGTTGATCAGGCTCGGCTTCTTGCCGGTCACATCGCCGTCGACGGCCTGGCGATACAAACCATACATTTTCAGCTGAAAAGCTTGCGAGGGTTTGGATTCGCCGTCCGCGGGCGCGTTGCGCACCTTGTCGACGGCCTCGTCGAAACCTTTCTTGATATCGGACATCGTCATCTCCTCGCTGGGTCGGTGCGACGGCGCACGGGCTCGCCCAGCCGCGGCGCCAGCCATTCCCGGATCGCCACATACACATCCGCATGATGAATCAGCGCGAAATGCGTCATGCCGTAGAACACGCAGCCGTCGACGTCCGCCTTCCGCAGCGCGCGCGGATGATCGAAGGCACTGTCGACCGGCACCAGCAGATCGCCGAGCACGCGGCCGACCGGGTCTTCGTCGGAACGCCCGAGCGAGGCCGCGACCAGAAAACAGCCGGGCGGACCGGCCTGCGAGCGGCTTGCCGGCGGCAGGCCATGACGCAGATTCTTGACCCCGGCGCTGCGGGCATCGCCGATGACATGAAAAGCACGCGTATAGCGCGACCATGTCAGACCGCGGTTGAGCGATTCGCCGAGCCGCTCGAGGGGTGCGCCGCGGTGCGGCGAGCCCAGACAGATCAAATCGGCCAGCAGGTCGGGCCAGCGATGGCCCGCGGCGCGCCCGGCTTCGAGTGCCGCGCGCAACACCAGACCGCCCATGCTGTGGCCGACGGCGGTCAGGCGCTCGAGCGGCGCGGGCCAGGCCGCGACCAGGCGTTCGAGGCGCGCCGCCAGTTCGGTGCCGTTGATGGCGATATCGCGGCCGGAGTTGTAGCGCAGCCGAAGCGCCGCATAGCCATGGTCGACGGCCAGACGCTCACCGAAATCCGGATTCGCGCCTTGGCGCCATTGGCGATCGTTCATGCCGAGCCCGTGCACCAGCAGCACGAGCCGGCGGCGATTCGCCATCTCGCCGAGGCCGCGCGGGTCGTCGTTTGCAAGCGTCCGCCCGGCCGCACCGACAAAAACCATCGGCAGGGCCAATTCGTTGCCACGGGCGGCCAGATGATCGCCGACGGCCCCATTGAGCGCGCTGCGCAGGGCCAGCAGCGCGCCGCCGGTGTCGCTATCGTCCGGCATGACGCCTCGCGTCAGACCGGCGAGGCCGCGGGCGGAAGCGAAGCTGGCGCGACCGATACCGCGCACGCCGGCATAGGCGATGCCGCTGATCGCGCGCTCGGGCCATACCACCGGGTTCACGGCCGCACCGGTGTCGGCGATCGTGCGATGCACGTTTTCGACCAGATCCACCGTGCCGACATAGACATCGGCCGCCCCGGCCACGCCGCCGCGCAGCCAGACGCCGTATCCCGTGGTGGTGTGGCGCGGCGTATTCATGCCCGCAACCCGCCGCAATGATGATTGAGCACGCCCAGACTGCGCATGAAGGTGACCAGATGCCCGCCGAGAATCGCCTTGCCCGTGGTCATCAGGGCCGCCGACAGGCCGCGCGCCGGATCGGCCCAGCCGAGAATGTTCATGAAGCCGAGATGGCCATAAGCCGAACCGCACATCGGGCCGTACAAGCCGAGCGGGTTCATGCCGAGCATGAGCCCTTCGCTGTAGCGCATGGGAATCTTCAGCGTGCGATCGAGTGTCGGGTTCGACGCCGGCCGGATGGCACGAGCCAACGTGGCAGCCTCGAACAGGCGCTGGCCCTGATACACACCGCCATCGAGCAGCATCTGATAGAAGCGCGACAGCTCCTCGGCGGTTGCATACAGGTTGCCCGACGGTATCACCGCGTCCATGAAGAAATCGCGATTGGAGACATCCACCACGTCCTCGAACGGCAGCGACAGCGCCTCCTCGGCCCAGCGCGAGAACGGCCAGCGCACCGGCTGACCGGCGACATGGTTCTCGGCCACGCGCGAGCGCGACCGGCCATCCAGACCGTAGGTGAAGTAGCGCATGCCGAGCGGCTTGCGCAGCTTGGCATCGAGATAATCGGTGACCGGGGCATCGGTCACGCGGCGGATGATCTCGCCGAGAATGAAGCCGCCGGTAAAGGCATGGTATGCCAGCCGCCGCCCGCCGGCCTCGGCCGGCGTCGCGCAGATGCGCTCGATGCACGCGTCCCAGTCCGTGAGCACCTCGGGGCCGCGATCGCCGGCGGCAAAGCGCGGGAAACCGCCCTGATGGGCAAGCACCTGGGCAATCGTGGTACGCGACTTGCCCTGCGCGGCAAAGGCCGGCAGATAATGCGCCACCGGCCGGTCCAGGTCGATGCCGCCCTCCTCGGCCAGTTTGTGCGTCAGCAGGGCGATCACGGCCTTGCTGGCCGAGAACAGGCACACCGGGGTATCCGGCTGGGCGATGCGCGCACCGGGCGCCAGCGGGCGGTCGGGCGCCAGGCCCCGTGCATAGCCGGTCGAGCGATTGAGCACGATGCGCCCGTGTCGGCGCAGGCAGAAGATCACCGCCGGATACACCCGGGTGGCGAACATGTCGTCGAGCATGGCCGAGGCGATCGCTGCCACGGCGGACTCGCTCAGACCGGCCTCGGCCGGGGCGACTTCGGCCGCCCGGTCGATACGAACGAGATCGGCGGGGCTGCCTTCGAGGGCGATGCGGCGCGTTCCGGGCAACGAGAAATTCATGACACCTTGCGCCACCCGGATGCGGATGCCTCGGCCTCGGCACGCCGCGCGTCCTCGGAATGCGGATTGAACAGATATTCCTTGGAGAAATCGTCGGTCAGCAACACGTCATAGCGCCGCCTGTCGTATTCCCGAATCCGGTCGGCCTGCTGCGCGTCGAGACGCCCCTGGGAGACGGCGTCCTGAAGTTGCGCTTCAACGGTCGCGCCCGCGATCTCGCCGTGTTTGACGCCGCGCAGGAAATCGCCATAGAACGGGTCGACTTCCCGGAGCTTGTCGTAGGCGGCCATCAGCCGGCCGATCGGGTCATTCTCGCCGCGGCCGACGTATATGTCGTAGCTCATGCGTTTGCCGAAAGCCGAATCGAGTTTCATAGCCGACATCATGTCGCAAAGCCGGCCGTTCAGGGTATCGCTCGGCCCGGAAAAACGACGGCCGGTTGGCAGGGCGACCACCGAAAGCAGCGGGCGCAGCGCGGTGATCGGATAGTTGCGCACGAAATCGTGAAACGCGGTCTCGATGGCATGCAGATGATACGCCATGGCCCAGGTGGCATGTACCGTGTCTTCCGCGGTGGCGCCATGTTCCTCGAAGCCCTTGAGCGTGGCCGAGGCCATGTACAGATGCGACAACACATCGCCCAGACGCGCCGAGGTCGATTCCCTGAGCTTGAGCGCGCCGCCCAGACTGCCCATGGCGACATCGGACGAGAACGCCAGCGCGGCCGAGAAGCGCTCCAGATGACGATAGTAATCGCTCATCGCGTTGTCGACCGGCGCCTTCGCCAGGCGCGCGCCGGTCAGGCCCAGCGTGAACGCGCGCACCATGCGGTTGATCGAATAACCGATGTGCGAAAACAGCAACCGGTCGAACGTGCGCAGGCCGGCCTTGAAGTCCGGATTGTGCGCCGCCTCCATCTCCGACAGTACGTAGGGATGGCAGCGGATCGCGCCCTGGCCGAAGATCATCAGGCTGCGCGTCATCACGTTGGCGCCTTCGACCGTGATCGCCACCGGCAGCGCCTGATAGGCCGCCGCCAGATAGTTGCGCGGGCCCATGATGATGCCGCGCCCGGAATGGATGTCCATGGCATGGTTGATGACCGTGCGCATCATCTCGGTCGAGTGATACTTGATCATGGCCGTGACCACGCTGGGTGTGCAGTGATCCACGCCGGAAGCAGTGAGATTGCGTACGTTTTCCAGGATATAGGCATAGCCGCCGATCACGCCGAGGCCTTCGCGCACCCCCTCGAAGTTGCCGATCTCGGTGCCGAACTGGCGCCGGATGCGCGCGTACGCCGCGGTGATGCCGTACATGCCCTTGCCGGTAGCGGTCGACAGTGCCGGCAGCGAAATACCGCGCCCGGCCGACAGGCACTCCACCAGCATGCGCCAGCCCTTGCCGGCCTGCGCCGGGCCGCCGATGATGGCGTCGATCGGCACGAACACGTCCTTGCCGTGAATCGGGCCGTTCATGAACACCGCGCCCGGATAATGCCGGCGGCCGATCTCGACCCCCGGCGTATCCGTCGGCAGCAGCGCGCAGGTGATGCCGTAGTCGACCGTGTCCGGATCGCCCAGCAGGCCGTCCGGATCCTTGAGCTTGAAAGCCAGGCCCATGACGGTCGCCACCGGCGCCAGCGTGATGTAGCGCTTGTTGAAGGTCAGGCTCAACCCGAGCACGTCCTCGCCGTCGATCGTGCGCTTCGTGACGATGCCGGTATCGGGCATCTGGGTGGCGTCGGAGCCCACTTCGACACCGGTGAGCGCGAAGCACGGCAGCTCGCGGCCGCCGGCCAGGCCCGGCAGCCATTTTTCCTGTTGCGCCTTCGTGCCGTAGTGCACCAGTAGCTCTCCGGGGCCGAGCGAGTTCGGCACCATGACCGTAACCGCGGCCGTGAGCGAACGCGTGGCGATCTTGGCCACCACGCAGGATTGCGCGTAAGCCGAAAAGCCCAATCCACCGTGCGCCTTGGGAATGAGCATCGCAAAGAAGCGGTTGTTGCGTATATAGTCCCAGACAGGGTCGGGCAGGTCCTTGAGTTCGAAATTGACCTCCCAGTCGTCGATCATGGCGCAGAGTTGTTCGGTTTCGTTGTCGAGAAACGCCTGTTCGGCCTCGGTGAGCGTCGTGAGTTTGAACTCGAGCAACTGCTTCCAGTCCGGCCGGCCGCGGAACATCTCGCCTTCCCACCAGACCTGGCCGGCTTCGATGGCTTCTTTCTCGGTGGCCCCCATTTCCGGAAGAATGCGCCGGAACACGCCATAGAGCGGCCGACTCATCAGGGCGCGGCGTAGTGGTATCAGATTGAACACGAGCGCCGGGATGGCGAACAACACCGCGGCGATAGCCAGCCCGGTGAGGCCATAGAAGCCCAGCGCCCAATACGCCGCCAACACGCCAGCCGTGATAAGCGTAAGCATGGCCAGCGATATACCGCGATACAACAGGGTCCAATACAGACCGATGAGAATCAGCGCCGTAATCAGTCCGAACATGGCAACCTCGCCAAAACAGGAAAACCTAAGGGCTTGCATGCCTTATACAGGCAAATATTTTGTCGAAAGCCCTTTTCAAAAAGAACGATTTTCAGATAATACCAATCGAATTAACGCCGTCAAGCAGGCTCACCCGTGACCGATTCCGCCCGAAAAAGCACCAGCTCGAGTCGTAGCCCCAAGCGCGGGTATCGCGGCCTGTCCGCCGAAGAACTGCGCCGGCAACGCCACCAGCGGCTGATTGCCGCCGGCACCGCGCTGTTCGGCGAACGCGGCTATGCCGCCACGCCGATCGAGGCGGTGTGCAGCCAGGCGAAGGTCTCGACGCGCCATTTCTACGAACAGTTCGGCGGACGGGAATCCATCCTGCACGCGGTCTACGACGCGCTGGTCGCGGAAATGGAGAACATCATTCGCGCGTCGCTGACCAGCGGGCGCGACACCCTCACCCAGCGTGTGGCCGATACCATCGAATCGGTCATCCACTACCTGCTGGTCGACCCCAGACGCGGGCGCATCGTCTGCATCGAAGCGGTGGGCGTATCCGAGGCGATGGAGAAAAAACGCCGGGCGACGACGCATGCGTTGGCGGATATCATCCAGCGCTATGCCGAACTGATGGCCGAATCCGGCATGCTGCCGCAGCGCAACTACCGCCTGCCGGGGGTGGCACTCGTGGGCATGTTCAACGAGCTGGTCGCCGAGTGGCTGACCGAGGACACCGGGCTGAGCGCCGCCGAAATGGCGCGCGAGGCCAAGATCATGTTCCGGGCCATGATCTTCGGTGCCCAACACTATGAAGCCACGGACCGGCCCGACGACGAGCCGTCGGCCGGGCAAGCCCCCGGCTGACGGCACCGGCTACAAGGACAATTCGCCCGCGTTCAATTGCTCGCGGGTCGCCGTATCCAGGGGGCGATAGGCATCGCGCCCGGGCGCGAGCATATAGACGGTATCGCCGGATGCCGGCGCATAGCTGTCCTTCTTGAGGTCTACCTTGCGGTACTTCATGGTGCCGGTGACCTCGGCTTCCGGCTTGAGGCGGGCGAACACCGGCACGGCGTAGCCCGGCAACTCCGCATGCAAATGCGCCGCCAGGCCGGACCAGTCGAAACGTTCGGGGTCGCCCTCGGGCGTGATCGCAACCATGCCGGCGCGGCCATCGGCGCCGGGAATCTCCACGCCGTAGACCACCGATTCCGCCACCCCGCCGAAGGCATTGACCGCATTCTCGACCTGCGTGGTCGCCACATTCTCGCCCTTCCAGCGAAAGGTATCGCCCAGCCGGTCGACGAAGGCGATGTGCCGCATGCCCTGGCGCCGGACCAGATCGCCGGTATCGAAATAGCAGTCATCGGCCTTGAACACGCCCCGATGCAGCTTCTTCTCGCCGGCGGCATCGTCGGTGTAGCCCTCGAAGGGGGCGAAATCGGTGACCTTGTTCAATAACAGCCCGACCTCGCCCCGGCCGACCTCGCGCATACGCCCGTTATCGTCAACCACGGGTTGTTCCGTGTCGGGATCGTAGGCCACGACCGCGAACGACAACGGACAAAAGCCGGCCGTGCGATCCATGTTGAAACCGTTGACGAAGACCAGGTTGCCCTCGCTGGCGCCGTAGAACTCGCAGATCCGTTCGATCCCGAAACGGGCCTTGAAGTCGTCCCAGATGTCGGGGCGCAACCCATTGCCGATCACCGCGCGCACCCGATGATCGCGATCGCCGGTGCCGTCATCCGCGGCGAGCAGGTAGCGACACAGCTCGCCGATGTAGGAAAACACCGTCGCGCGGCTCGCCCGGATATCGTCCCAGAACCGCGACACCGAGAACTTGCGCGCCAGACAGAAGGTCGCCCCGGCGCACAATACCGACGCCCACGACACGGTCAGGGCGTTGTTGTGATAAAGCGGCAGGGCGCAATAAAAGCGATCCTCGGCCGTCAGCCGCAGGCCGAGCAGGCCCAGCCCGGCGCCGCCACGCAGCCAGCGCCGATGGCTCATGCGCGAGGCCTTCGGCAACCCCGTGGTGCCCGAGGTGAAGATATAGAAACAAGTGGCGGTACTGGCGACCTCGACCGAGGCGTCGAGATTGCCGCCGGACTCGCCGGCTGCCGCAATCATCATATCGGCCGCGCCATCGATCGCCGCATCGCCCCGGCCTTGCGGCAACTGCCAGACGCGGGACAGCCCCGTCAGCCGCGCATCGCCCCGCACCTCGGCAAACGCCGCGGCCAACTCGGTGTCGACCACGATCGCGCTTGGCTCGACCGTGGCCAGGCTGTGGGCCAACACATCGCCACGCTGTTTGCTGTTGCACATCGCCGCCGCCGCACCGAGCTTGGCAGCGGCGGCAACCAGCATCAGGGTTTCCGGCCGGTTTTCGACCAGCAGGGCCAGCACATCGCCCGCCCCGATGCCGGCCGCCGCGAGCACCCGCGCGAACCGATTGGCGGCGGCATTGAACTCGGCATAAGTCCATTCGCGCCCCTCGAACGCCAGGGCCGGATGCTGCGGACGGTGCGCCGCATGGGCCTCGATCAGGGTGGCGATGGTCAGCCGATCACGAAACCGCGAGCGCACCAGCATGCCAATGCCACGCGCCACCGCCCCCGGATTTTCGAACTGATCCCGCGTGGGCTTGACGACATCCCAGGCAGTGACGATCGAGCGTTGACTGTCGCTCATGCAGCACTTCCTCCGACTCGACGCTGTTTCACGGCACACAACCGAAAATTATTATTTTCACCAAACCGCGACAGTGTGTCCGTGATCGCGGCCGTCGTCCAGGCATGCGTGGCTTGCCAAGCCCTAGTACCGCCCCTGCTGTAGCAGTCCCTCGGCCGCGGGCCGGCAATCGCGCCACAGCGCGCGACCGTAGTCGCTCAGGCTGACCGAGGCGCGCAGGGTCCGCGGGTACAGGCGCAGGCTCTCGCGCACGTACTCGCGCATCTCGCGTAGCTGGGTATCGGCCATGAGCAACTCGTATTCGGGCTCGAGTGCCTCATCCTCGGGCCCGGCCCGCAACAGGCCGAGCGCGAGCAGGTGGGTCATGTACTGCGGTACGTATTCACGCAGCAGCACGCCGGCCTCGCGCCCGAGCGAGCTGGCGTTCGACAGCACGGTGAGGCTGACCGGCCCGGCCGGCAGGCGGCTGGCCCCCAGATGACACAGCGGCGCGACCCGGCGCTCGGCGAGCACATCGAGCATGGCGACCTGGTCGGGCACCAACTGCGACAGCGTCTGGCGATAGAGGGCATCGAGTGCGGCATCCGGATCGATGCCGCGCGAGCGCCGCACGAGACCGGCCAGCATCTCGGCGGCGCTCGCGGGCCGGTCCGCCTCGCGCGGCGGGCGCGACGAGTCGCCCAGCTCGTCCAGCCGTTGCTTGAGTTCGATCAGCGCCCAGGTCTCGGCGTCCGCCATCCGCCGCACCGCGGATCCGGCCAGTGGCCAGTCCTCGGCATCGCGGATCACGCCCATCAGACGATCGAGCGCACGGGGCCCCCGTTTTTTCGGCAAGCGACTCGCGGCCATGGGCCTCACACCGGTTGCGCGGGGCGCGGGCGCCCCTGGCTATGGACACAGGTTCGGCGCCCCGGCCACGACTTGCAAGCCCGCCCGCGATCAGCCCAGGGCACCGAAATGCTGTTCGAACACGCGGGAGAACACGAAAACCAGCTGAATCCAGCCGGCCGCGAACCCCAGCGCGGCGCCCACTGCGATCAAAATCCATTCGTCCTCCTCGAAGGCCGGGCGCAGCATGGATTCGAACTGTTCGGGCGTAAGCGACTGCAGCCGCGCGACCAGGGTCTCGCGCACCGCCATGCGCCGCTGGGCATAGCCGGTCAGGCGCTCGAGGATGGCCGGCATGCGCGCGACGACTTCGCCCTCGGCATCGGCCCGCAGCCGCTGGTACTCGCGCGCGGCCAGCGCCCAGCTCATCAACGGTCGTGCGTAGCGCATGGTGTCGTCGATGGCCGCGCCCACTTCGCGCCGGACGATGGCCTGGAGCTTGTCGGCATACGGGCCGTTGGTGATCTCGTCGAGAATATGTTCCGGCGTGATCACATGATCGGCCACCAGCCCGCCATAATCAGCCGCCACCTGCTTCTGGCGCCGGAAGAACAGCCCCTGGATGCGCCAGGGCCCCAGGTCGAACCCGCGCTTGGGATGAAAGATCATCTTGAGCGCCAGCCAATTGGTCGCCCAACCCACCAGCAAACCGAACAAGGGCAACACCCACCAGGCCGGAAAGAAGATCCACAGCACCATCTGAATCAGCCCGAAGGCGAAGCCGAAATAGGCCCCGGAGCGGCCGATGAAGATGAATTCATCGTGCCCGGCCTGCTTGAACACCCGGTTGAGCAGCGTCTTCTCGCGCACCAGGATGCGCGTGATCATGCCCTTGAGATCGAACAGATAACGGATATTGGCGCGCACCTCCAGCATCACCCGGGTCACCGCCCGCGGCGCGGCCGCGCGCAGCCGATAGTGAATCGCGCGGCGCAGCGCATCCGGCGCGGCCGGCCAGAGCACGGGATAATGCCGGCGCATCACGGTCTCGATGACGTCATCGATCATGACCAGCAGCGGCCCCTCGATCTCGGTGGCCACTTCAACCGGATCGAGCCGGCCGAACATCTCGGCCTCGGTGATCAACGACCGGGTGATGGTATCGACCGCGATGCCGGTCATCTTCGAAGCCCTGCGCGGCACGACGCCCTGCCAGCCGAGCCAGGGCCGGGCCACGCCCATGAACTCGACCGGATGGAACATCATGCGGATCGCGACCACGTTGGTGACGTAGCCGACCAGTGCGCTGATCACCGGCAGCGACAGATATCGCCAGGTATCGGCGCTCAGATGCAACCAGTCGGCGGTCATGCGCGGCTCATTGTCAAAGTCCTGCCGGAAGCGGGATCACGATCCTGTCGGAAACCGGCCCCGCGAGCATAGCAGCCCCGGGCGGAGCGCCCGTCAGTCGTCGTTGGCCGGATCGGCGCGCAGATTGTCGATCAGCGCCCGGGTCTGGGCGCGGGCGGCATCGACGAAGCGGTGCATGTCGGCCAGACGCGCCTGGGCACCCGCGCGCTCGTCGTCGATCTCGGCCTGGGCCGTGGACAACGACTCGCTGAGCACGCCCATGCGCTCGATGTAGCCTTCCAGCACGCGCAGATAATGGCGTGGCGCGAGCTGATAGTAGTCCTGACGATCCCCCGGCACGGCGGTGGCCTCGAGTACGCCCAGATCGCGCAGCATGCGGGCATTGGTCGAGATGCTCGCCCGCGATACCCGGAGCTCACGCGCCAGCGCCGACAGGCTGGTCGGGCCACCATGCACGATGAAATAGCCGAGAATGCGACCGGCGATCCGCGGCATGCCGTCGCCCTGGGCGGACAGGCCCATGCGTTCGATAAAGGCCGAGATCGCGCGTTCGTCATCCGACATCCGGGCAAGATTATGGACCGCCCGCCCATGCGTCAATTGATCGACACCGCGCGCCTGCTCACGACCGGATGCGCGTCGCCGCCGTTGTCGCCAGGTGGCGCCCCGGAATCACCATGCCATGGCGGCCGGCATGGTGCCCCGCATCCGAGCGGCGTGGCGGTCGGACTCGCCGCGGCCGGGGCGGAGGGCTACACTGCCCCGGCGCTTTTACGGCTTCATCATAGCGAGGACCGCCGACCATGGCCGAGGCCCGACCCATCGCCGCCGTCATCTACGACTGCGACGGCACGCTTGTCGACAGCGAACTGCTCAACGCCCGCTGCATGGTGGACATGATCACCGCCGACCACGGCATCCATCTGGATGCGGTCGCGGTGGAAGCCGAGTTCCGCGGCGGCAAGTTCGCCGACATGTGCGACATTCTCGCCGCCCGCCACGGCATCGACCTCGGCGCGGACTTCACCACGCGCTACCGTGCCTACGCCAGCGGTGTATTCGAGCGCGAGCTGCAGGCCATTCCGGGCGTTCACGCGGCCATCGAAGCGATCGGCAGCCCGCGCTGTGTGGCCTCGTCCGGGCCGCCGGGCAAGCTGGCCACGGCGCTGCGCGTGACCGGGCTGGCCGAGTATTTCGGTGACCTCGTGTTTTCGGCCTACGACATCGAAGCCTGGAAACCCGAGCCCGATCTGTTCCTGCACGCGGCGCGCGCCCTGGGCGTGGCCCCCGAACACTGTGCGGTGATCGAGGATAGCGACCCCGGAGTCGAAGCCGCCCGCCGCGCCGGCATGCGCGTGTTCGGCTACGATCATCGCCGCACGATCGGCGATCATCCGCATGCCGACCTGGTGCGCTTCACCGATTTCGGCGAACTGCCGCGCCTGCTCGGCCGCTATTAACCCGGCACAAAAATAGATGATTTTTCGGCTTAACAGCGCGAGTATGCGACCGCATACTCGCCGCGGCCATCGGCCGCGAAGTCTTTGAAAATAAAAGACGGACAGGCGCCGGCTTTTATTTTCTGTTGCGCGGTGACAGTCATTTCGCCAACCCGGAACTCATGGCGCTGGCCGTCGACGATCCGTGGACCGATTTCCTGTTCGGTCTGGGCGGCAATGCCAAGCTCAACCGCCGGGCGGACCCGATCCTGGAGCGCACACAACGCCAGCACGCGCGTCGTTGCCGCGAAGCCGAGC